>NZ_CAXTHO010000064.1:0-16298 GCF_964244015.1 uncultured Amnibacterium sp.
GTCCCGGGGGTGGTCAGGGTGAGCTCGATGGCGGTGATGCCCTCCGCCACGAGCACGTCGACGACGGCGTCGTACCGCGACGCGTCATCCGCCCGAAGGACCGCGACGGCGCGGCCGCGGCGCAGGAGACCGCTGAGCGGTACCCGGGCGACGTCCTCCGCGACGGTCACGACCGCGGCAGCAGGTCGGGATCGACCGTGCTGTTCCGGATCACGTCGGTCAGGCGCCGGTGGTAGTCGACGTCGCGCCACATCCCGACGAACTGGGGTGCGCAGAAGTTCGACGTCGCGATCGCCGTCCAGCGACCGGTCGCGGCGGCGTGCACCACCGCCCGCTCGTTCAGCTCCTTCACCCAGCCCCAGTCGAGGCCCGGCCAGTCCTTGTAGTCGATGATCGACCAGCACTCGGTGGTGACGACCGGCTTCCGGGTGGCCCGCGACCAGTCGGCGACCAGGTCGATCGTGTCGAACAGGGCCGCGTCGAACCGCTGCTGCTCGGCGAGATACACCTGCCGGCCACGGAGGACGACGTTGTCGTACCCCACCGGGTCGAACAGCTCGAAGTCGTAGCCGACGTGGCGGTAGTAGTCGGAGGCGCCCGCCATCCAGATGTGCGGCTCGAGCAGGTCGAACGCCGAGACGTCGATCTCCGCGTGGTCCTCGTAGGTGTTCGAGAACGAGTAGGTGTATTCGAGGCCGGGGAACGCCTCCCGCACCAGGCCGATCGACTCGGTCATCCAGGCGCCGATGCTCGGATGGCTGATCGGCAGGCCCGGTCCGACGGCGACGCCGTACAGGAACGGCGCCCACGGCGGCAGCGGGAACTCGTTGCAGAGGTCGACGTACGCGATGTCGTCCAGCAGGCCCGCCGCGTCGATGCGGGTCAGCGTGTCGATCCAGATCCGGGCGATGTCCGCGGGCGTCTTCACGCGCATGCGCATGTCGTCGAGGTCCTGCCGGAACCAGGTCGAGAGCGCCACCCGCACGCCGTGCTCGTGCGCGGCCCGGATGAAGTCGAGCAGCTCGGGGAGGACGCGCACCTCGATCACCGACTGGGCGCCCCACGACTGCTGGTTCCACTGCGGCTTCAGCGTCCAGGTCCGCTCGCCGTCGGCGGACACGAGATGGGGGTAGGCGTCGATGCGGACCATGTCGTAGCCACGCTCGGCGAGCTCGCCGAGGGCGCGGTTCCAGTCCTCGAAGCCCGCACCGGCCCAGCGGCGCTCCAGCCAGGAGAAGTCCCACATGGTGATGGCGGCGGGCCGCCCGTCGGACAGAATCGTCATCGATCTTCTCCTTGCTCGGGAGGGCGAGCGGACGCGCACCTTCGTCGGTGCGCCGCGTTGACAATAGTATGGTCTGACCGGCATGACCAGATGGCCGCCGGGTCCGTCTCGCCCGGATTCGCCGCCGGCCCGGCTCACCGCCGGCCCGGACTCACCGCCGGAGGTCGAAATGAAGATTGACAACGTCGAGGTCGTCGTCTGCAGCCCCGGACGGAACTTCGTGACGCTCGTGGTCACCACCGACGACGGGCTCGTCGGCATCGGGGACGCGACCGTCAACGGACGCGAGCTCGCCGTGGCCAGCTATCTGCGGGACCACGTGGCCCCGACCCTGATCGGGCGGGACGCGCACGCGATCGAGGACACCTGGCAGTACCTGTACCGCGGTGCCTACTGGCGTCGCGGGCCGATCACCATGGCGGCGATCGCCGCCGTCGACGTCGCGCTCTGGGATCTCAAGGCGCAGGCCGCCGGACTGCCGCTCTACCAGCTGCTGGGCGGTCGCAGCCGGACCTCCGTGCAGGCGTACGGGCACGCGCAGGGCGCTTCGCTCGACGCCCTCGTCGACTCCGTGCAGTCCCTGCTCGACCAGGGCTTCCGTGCCGTGCGGGTGCAGGTCGCCACCCCCGGCTTCGGGGCCGGGTACGGGGTCGCCGCCGCCAGCGCCTACGAGCCGGCCAGCGCGGGCGCACGGCCCACCGAGGAGACCTGGGAGGCCGGTGCCTACCTCCGGCACATGCCCACCGTCTTCGAGCGGGTCCGCACCGAGTTCGGCCCCGAACTCGCGATCCTCCACGACGTGCACCACCGGCTGACTCCGATCCAGGCCGCACGGCTCGGCAAGTCGCTCGAGCAGTACGACCCGTTCTGGCTGGAGGACGTGACCCCGGCGGAGAACCAGGAGGCGTTCCGGCTGGTCCGGCAGCACACCACCGTCCCCCTGGCGACCGGCGAGATCTTCAACAGCGTCGTCGACTACCTGACGCTGTTCTCCGAGCAGCTCATCGATTACGCGCGGTCCGCCGTGACGCATGCAGGCGGGATCACTGGTCTCCGGCGCATCCTGGATCTCGCGGCGGTCCACCAGATCAAGAGCGCGGTCCACGGACCGACGGACATCTCCCCGATCGGCCTGGCCGCGGCCCTCCACCTCGACACGGCGATCCACAACTTCGGCATCCAGGAGTACATGCAGCACGTCGAGCAGACGGCGGAGGTCTTCGACGTCGGATACAGTTTCGCGGACGGTGCCTTCCAGCCCGGCGAACGTGCGGGACTCGGTGTCCGATTCGACCGCGACGCGGCGAAGCGGTACGAGTACCAGCGGGCCTACCTCCCGGTCAACCGCCTGGTCGACGGGACGCTCCACGACTGGTGAGTGCTTCGCTCGGTCGGCCGCAGCGCAGTCGACAGCGGCCCGGCCGACAGAGGAAGAGGCGATGACGAACACCTCCACGCAGGATCGGCCGCCCCGCCCCCCGGACCGGTCGCGCTTCGAGGCGGACCTGATCCGGCAGATCCTCAGCAGCATCTATCCGGAGGGGTCGAAGCTGCCGAGCGAGCGCGAGCTCGCCGAGACCAGCGGGCTCTCCCGTCCGATCGTCCGGGAGGTGCTCCAGGGTCTGGTGGGGCGCGGACTGATCGAGATCCGGCCGGCGCGGGGCGCGTTCGTCCGCACGCCCGGTTCGCTGCAGATCGCGGAGGTGCTGGGGTCGCTGGCGCGCCAGCACCGCGCGACCCCCCGCGACCTGGTCGAGGCACGCGAGATGGTGGAGGCCCGATCCGCCGCCGGGGCAGCCCTGCGTGCCTCCGACCACGACATCGCTCGACTACGGGAACTGGTCGCGGCGTTCGACGACGCGACCACCACGATCGAGCGTGCCCGCTGCGACCTCGTCCTGCACGCGTCGATCGCCCGGATGTCCGGTAACCCCGTGCTGGAGGTGATGTTCAGCGCGATCACGCCGATGGTGCTCGACCTGCAGCTGCGCAGCCTCAGCGACCCCGTCGTCGTGCGACTCGGGGCGCCGATCCACCACGAGGTCGTCGACGCGATCGCGCGACGCGACGCCGCCACCGCCGCGGAGGCGATGGCCCGCCACATCGTCCTGGCCCTCGACCTCTACGGCGACGACCTCGACGTGCCGCTCGACGTGCTCGCGGAGAACCAGCTGAGCGGTCTGCTGCCCGAGAACGGCCGGATCGAGGACATGATCGAGGATGTCCTCCGATCGCGACGCCCGGTCGCCGGACGTGTCTCGTAGCTCGCTGATCTCCAAACTGGTCATACCGGTCTGACGAATTTCGAGTACATTGGCCTGCACCGGAGCTCTCCGCCCCGGCGCCCGCCCCGAACACAGCGACGTGGGGACGAGCTCATGCCCCCAGCGCCCACTCGCTCTGCGATGCGACCGGCTCTCGGAGCACTCTCGCTGAGGAGAACGATGAACGACGCAGTTCCGACCGCTTTCAGCCGGCGCAGCCTGCTCGGGTATGCCGCCATCGCATCCACGCTTCCGCTGCTCGCGGCCTGTTCCACCGGCGGCGCCGGTTCCGGGTCGTCCGCTGCGTTGAAGTTCTGGGACATGCCGTGGGGCGCCGACGACTTCCTGAAGGCGGAGAAAGCGCTGGTCGCGACCTACAAGCCGGCTGCGGGACTGCCGGCCGCGAAGTACCAGCTCATCCAGTGGGACAACTTCTACCAGACCTTCAGTTCGGCCGTCGCGTCGCGGACCGGCCCGGCTGTCAGTTCGGGCGGCGGCTTCCAGGCCTTCCAGCTCGCGGATCAGGGCGCGATCGCCTACGCCGACGGGGTCGTCGAGGCGATGCAGAAGAACGGGATGGTCGACGACTTCATTCCGGGGCTGCTCGACAGCTTCAAGACCGAGAAGGGCTACGTCGCGATCCCGTGGTCGATCGACATCCGCGTGATCTGGTACCGGAAGTCGCTGCTCGAGAAGGCGGGGGTCGAGGTTCCCACGGACTGGGATTCGCTCCGCGCGGCCGGGCTGGCGCTCAAGAAGATCGGCGTCTACGGCTTCGGCACGGGCGCGGGCAGCGGGAACTCCATCGGCAACCAGTCGGTGATGACCATGATCCTGAACAACGGGGGCGGTCTCTTCGACGAGGACGGCAAGCCGAACACGGCGACAGCGGAGAACATCGAGGCGGTCGACTTCCTGATCGGGCTCGCGAAGGACGGGATCATCGACCCGAACTCGATCAGCTACACCGGCGAGAACATGCTGGCCCAGTGGAAGAACAAGTCGTTCGGCATCGGCGTCTCCAACCCCGGGCTGGCGACGGACGTCGGCGAGACCGAGGGCGACCTGCAGGTGACCAGCCCGCTCACGAGTTCCGGCGGGAAGAAGGGGACGATCGTCTATATCCCGAACCTGATGATGTACACGAACACCCCCTCCCAGAAGGGTTCGGAGGCGTTCCTGCTCTGGTACCTGCAGAACATCAAGACCTACTGGACGTCCAGCGTTCTCGGCCTGCTGCCGGCGTTCAAGTCGATCGCCGCGACGCCGGAGTTCCAGAAGAACACGACCGGGGTCAAGATCGTGAACGAGTGGGCGCCGCTGGCCAAGACGCTGGCCGCGAACTCGCCGAAGCAGTTCTCGGCCCTCGCCGCGCTCGACGGCGGCAGCGCGATCAACCAGTTCGCTCAGACGGTCCTCACCGGGAAGACCTCGGCGAAGACCGCGCTGCAGGACCTCCAGACGGGCCTCGAAGCGGTCGTGAAGTAGGTCCCGCGAGCTGACAGGAGACGCTCGGGCGGCCGAGGGATGCGCGAACGACCGCGCGTCCGCTCGGTCGCGGCAGTTGCGATTCGATTGCGCTGGCGTGCACGAATTCGGGTGAACGGCTCGGACTGGGGATATCGGGAGTACGCCTCTTGGAGTTCACTGTCGAATCCGACGCGTGGGGGAGCAGGAGATGATCAGAGTCCTGCCTATTCGCGGCCGCCGCGCGACGATCGGTGTCGCGGCAGTGCTGCTGCTCTGGCCGCTTGCCGCATCGACGGCGTTCGCCTCGACCGGCACCGTGCCCGGCAGCGACCGCGCCGCTGCGGTGCAGGCCGTCCTCGACCGCGTTCTCGGCCCGGGCAACTCGACCGTCGTCGTCTCCGACACCATCCGGACCTCGACCGCCCGCACGACGAGCGTGCAGTGGGGGAGCGGCGCGGTCGGGTCGGTCGCGCAGAACACGGTGGTGACGTCGGCCGGGACGTCGGTGGCGACCACGCAGCAGAACCTCGACGGCAGCACGACCACCGTACTCGCGATGCCGGCCGGCTCGCTCGTCGACCAGTCGGTGTCCGTCGTCGTCGATCGCGCTCACCTCGGCGCGACGAGCCTGGCCACACTCAACCGGCTCGTGACCGCGACCGCGGGGATCACGCCCGCTCGGGGCGACAAGGTCTCCGTCGTCGTCGCGCGGTTCGCACGGCAGGCGCCGGCGACCGCACCCGCCGTCGGGCTGCCGACGCTCCTCCTTCCCTACGCGGTGCCGGCGATCTGGATGCTCGGCGCCGTCATCGCCGTGCTGATCGTCGCCATCGCGATCCGCGGCGGCCGTCGCGCGGCGAAGCCGGGAACCGAAGTCCAGCGGGCCTGAGGCGTCCCGACCGGTCCTGTGCGCGCGGCGCGGACGCTGGCAGACGCCCACGCGCGCGGCAGCCCGCTGTCGCGCCCGCTCGAACGGGACGAGCCGCACGGCGACGGGGCCTCACGATCGCCGCGGCGGTGGAGGACGGGGCGCAGGTCGGGCCGCCCGAGGCGAGCGCTCATCGTGCGCTCGTCGTGGTGGTCGACGATCAGACGTCGGCGACGATTCCGGCCAGGTGCCGACGCCGGCCGGCGAGGCGCTGCTGCACAGTGAACGCCACGATCCCGCCGACGATGACGAGCAGGAACGCATCGCTGACCAGCGCAGTACTGACGCCGAGCCCACCGCCGTTCGTGCTCTGCGTGAACAGGTCGCCGAGCGAGGCGCCGAGCGGCCGGGTGAGCACGTACGCGATCCAGAACGTCAGCACGTCGCTGGCGGTGAACCCGAATCGCGCGACGGCGACCACCGCGATGGCTCCGGCGAAGATCGCCGCCGACGGCAGGTAACCGAGCGCCATGCCCTCCGCGAACCAATCGCCGGCCGAGGTGCCGAGCGCGAAGGCGAACAGGATCGCGGTCCAGTAGAACGCCTCGCGGCGGCGGGTGACGATCGTGTGGATCGAGAGGGTGTGCTCGCTGAGGTACCAGGCGGTGAACGCGGCGGCGAGGCCGAGCGCGAAGATGAGGGTCGAGAGCGCGAGGGGGACGCCCCAGCCGTCGACGAGGTTGTCGGAGAAGAGCGTGCCGACGACGCTGATGACGACGACGTTCGTCCAGTAGATCGCCGGGATGTAGCGCCGCACGGCGAACTGCGCCGTCAGGCCGACCGCGAGCACGGCGGCGGCGATCAGGGTCGTGCCGCCCAGCCCGAGACCCAGCGTGCCGTTCAGGAAGTCGGCGCCGGTCTCGCCGACCGTCGTCGAGCAGATCTTCACCAGCCAGAACAGCAGGGTGACGTGCGGGACCTTGTTGAGCATGGTCGCAGCCATGGGACGCGCCTGCGCGGTCTCGATCGAGATGTTCATGCCTCCACGGTGCGGCCGCGCACCTTCATCTCGCAGCAACGTGCCCTTGACCGAATCGCAATGCCGCCACGCAATGCGATCCACCCCGTGCAGGCGCAGGCGAGCAGCGCGGCCGAGCACGAGCGCCGCGAGGCCCGTCGCACCGAGCACGGCGAGGATCCCGAGCAGCGCGCCGTCCGTGGTGATCGAGGCGAGGGTCGCCTCGTACGGTGCCTCGTCCACGCCGGTCACCGCGACCGCCACGATCCGACCCCTGCTGCGCACCGGTATCGCCAGCAGGTGGAGCAGCCCGGACCTCGACGTGGTACGCGCGGTTGCGGCGCCGAGCCGGTGCACCTCCACGCCGACCGCCCCACGCGGATGCGACCCCTCGATCTGCTTCCCGGTGCCGTCGAACACCCAGTTCGGCGAGTCCAGCAGCAGGTCGTCCTCCCCTCTGATGTCGACCCTGCCGCCGGACGTGTCGATCGTCGCGACCAGCGCGGCCGCGCGGTCCTGCAGGCGGCTCCGGATCGCCGAGTCCACCTCCACGTGCAGCACCGCCACCGAGGCGGCGACCGCGCCCGCGGCGACCAGCACGCTCAGCAGGAACGAGGCGATCGTCAAGCGCAGCCGGAGAGGGCGCTTCCGCCACCGGCGGATCACGTGCCGCGGAGGATGTAGCCGATCCCGCGAACGGTGTGGATCGTCGCCTCCGACCCGAGGTCCAGCAGGTGCCGGCGGATGCGGTGCAGGTAGGTGTCGAGGGTGTTGCCGTTCACGCGGGCACCCGGTACCCAGGCGGCGTTCACGAGCTCTCCGCGACGGACCAGGTGCCCGGCGTGCGCGAGCAGCTCGGCCACCAGCCGGAACTCCGTCGGCGTGAGCAGATGCGCGTCGTCGCCCAGACACAGCGCGAACCGTTCCGGATCGAGGTGCAGTCCCCCGACCGGCTCCGACGGCGAGGAGCGGCGGCCGAGTGCCTCGATGCGCGCGATCAGCTCGGGCACGGCGAAGGGCTTGACGAGGTAATCGAGCCCGCCCGAGGCGAACCCCTGCACGATGTCGTGCACCTGCCCGACCGCGGAGAGGAACATCGCCGGCGCCTGCTGGCCGTTCGCGCGCAGCACGCGGCAGAGGTCGCGGCCGTCCATGTCGGGCAGCCCGACGTCGAGCACGAGCACGTCGATGCGCTCGTCGCCCGCGAACCGCCGCACCGCCTGCGTGCCGGACTGCGCGAAGACGCCGGTGTGGCCGGCGGCGGCGAGGCACTCGTCGAGCAGCCGGGTGATCGCGGGGTCGTCTTCGACGCAGGCGACGAGGAGCTCTCGGGTCGCAGTGGTGCCGTCGGTCATGCCGCCTCCTCCGGGCTCGCCGCGCGGAGGGGAGTTCGGCCTCCGCTGCTCCCGCGGGACTGGATGCTCAGCGTCGCCACCAGCAGCACGAACAGGAGCAGCAGGACGCCGCTCACGGGGCCTGTGCCGAGGTCCATGCCGCCGCGCGCGCCAGGTACCGCGAGCCAGTCGGCGAACGAGGCGCCGAGCGGCCGCGTCGTCACGTAGGCGATCCAGAACGTCGTGATCGCTCCTCGCCGCGTCGCGGCGAAGAACAGGCCCGGCGCTGCGAAGACGAGCAGGAACAGCACGGCGGAGCCGAGGTAGCCGAGACCGAGGGAGGTGGCGGTCAGGTCGCCGGAGGCCGTGCCGAGCGCGAACGTCGCCATGACGGCGGCCCAGTAGAAGGTCTCCCGCCGAGGCGTCGTGATGTCGTGCACGGAGAGCGTCCGCTCGACCAGCCACCAGGTGATGAACACGGCCGCGAGCACGATCGCGAAGCCGGCCGTCGAGACCGCGTACGGCACGCCGAGCCCGACGTGCAGCACGTCGGCGGCCATGGTGCCGAACACGCTCACCATGAGCGCAGTCGCCCAGTAGGTCGCCGGCCGATACCCGCGGGCCCGGAACTGGACGACGAGGGCGACGACGAGAACGAGCAGCGCGGCCGGCACGACGAGCTCGGGAGCGAACGTGCGGACCAGGAAGTCGGAGGTCGTCTCACCCATGCCGGTGGTCAGCACCTTCACCACCCAGAACGCGGCGCCCGGCTCGGGTACGCGGGCCGTGCCCGGCGCGGCCGGGCCCCGCGGCGATGAGGTCATGGCGTGATGCTCCGCGTCGAGGAACAAGAATCGGCAAAGACGCAGCCACGGGTGTGGTCGAGGTGTTCCGTGGCGTCACGCGCGATCGTGGGATCGCTGTCGACGGACCGCTCAGAGGAGCAGCTGGCCGAGGATCCCGGCGACGATCACCACGGCCCACGCGGGTGTTCTCCACTTCGTCAGCGCGACGACCGCGGCGATCGCGATCGCGAGGGACAGGGGACTCGTCACGCCCTCGGTGAAGACGGGGTCGTAGAGCGCCGCGGCGAGGATCCCGACGACGCCGGCGCCGATCCCGGCGACGGCACGGCGAGCGATCGGGGCGGTACGGATCGAGAGCCAGAAGGGCAGCGCCCCGACCAGGAGGAGCGCTCCCGGAAGGAAGATGCCGATGAGGGCGATCGCGGCTCCGGCGACTCCCGAGGGGCTGCCGGTGTTCACCGCGCCGAGGAACGCGGCGAAGGTGAAGAGCGGGCCAGGCACTGCTTGCGCTGCTCCATAGCCGGCGAGGAAGGCGTCGTGGCCGACCAGTCCGGTGGGGACGGTCTGCGACTCGAGCAACGGCAGCACCACGTGGCCGCCGCCGATCACCAGGGCGCCCGCGCGGAAGAAGATCCCGAACAGCTCGAGAGCGCCGCCGCTGACCGCGCGAGCGAGGATCGGGAGACCGATCAGCAGCACCACCCACGCGGTCAGGCATGCCACCGCGACCGCTCGAGGCACCCGCACCTCGAAGGCCGGTTCCTGGTCGTCTGCTGCAGGCACGGGCGCTTCGCGGAGCCAGAGCGATCCTGCGAGTCCGGCTGCCACGATCACGGCGACCTGCAGCGCGCTGTTCGGGATCAGCAGCGCCGCGATCGCGCCGGCACCTGCGATCGTGGCACGTCTCGCGTCGGATGCGAGGGTGCGCGCCATGCTGAGGACGGCCTGCGCGACGACAGCGACCGCTGCGGCCTTGAGCCCCTGCACCCAGCCGCCGTCGGTCAGGCCGGAGACGCTCGTGATGGCGAGTGCGAAGACGACCAGCAGCACCGCGGACGGCAGCGTGAAGGCGAGCCAGGCTGCGATCATCCCTGCGAAGCCCGCCCGCTGCAGGCCGATCGCCATGCCGACCTGGCTGGACGCCGGCCCTGGCAGGAACTGGCTGAGGGCGACGACGTCGGTGTAGGCCCGTTCCGTCAGCCATTTCCGCCGGATCACGAACGCCTCGTGGAAGAAGCCGATGTGCGCGATCGGGCCACCGAACGACGTCACGCCGAGCTGCAGGAATGCGGCGAACACCTGCGGTGCGGTGCCCGGCGGGCGGCCGCGATCGAGCTGCGAGGCGACGTTCATGAGAAGGCCAGGATGGCGGACTTCGGTGAACACGCAGGTGCTCCACCCAGGGCGGATCGCGTCCGCGGCACCGCCGGGGACGGCGGCCAGCTCTCTGGTGAATCGACGGTGTCCGATGGGTGTTCGATGAAGGAGTGCCGATGTCCGACGACCTGCCCTCGATCTTGTTCGTGTGCGTGCACAACGCCGGACGCTCGCAGATGGCGGCCGGATTCGCTGCGACGCTCGGTGCCGGACAGGTGCGGGTGCTGTCCGCGGGCAGTGAGCCGGCGGATCGCATCAACCCCATCGCGGTCGAAGCGATGGCCGAGGCCGGGATCGACATCGCCGGGACGCAGCCGCGCGTGCTGGCCGTCGACGACGTCCGCGCCTCCGATGTCGTGATCACGATGGGCTGCGGCGACGCCTGCCCGATCTTCCCCGGCAAGCGGTACGAGGACTGGGAGATCACCGATCCGGCTGGTCTGCCGATCGACGAGGTTCGGCCGATCCGGGACGACATCGAGCAGCGCGTCACAGCCCTCCTGAGCGGCCTCGTCGGCTGATCGGGTCCCGTCCGTCCGGAGGAGGTGACGACACGGCCGAGCAGACCACCTGCTGCGGCGGCACCTGCTGCTGCTGATCGAGTGACGACGGGTTCGGCGAGGAATCGACCGGAGTGATCGTGCGCCGACGGTCAGCGGGGATCGTGCTGGTGATGCCGCTCGGTGAGTGGACGGTCCGCTTCCTGGTGCGCTCAAGCGGTCAGATGCTGCTGCCGAGGGAGTCGGACGTTGAAACGGCACCCGCCCGGCACGTTCTGCACGCTCACGTTCCCGGCGTGGGCCTCCGCGATCCCGCGCACGATCGCCAGGCCGAGCCCGGCGCCTGCGGCGCGGGTCGACGGATCGATCGTCCGGGCGGCCGTGCCGCGCCAGCCGGGTTCGAAGACGCGCTCGAGGTCGGGCTCGGGGATACCGCCGGCGCTGTCCTCGACCGTGAGGAGCACGCGATCGTCGCCGTCGTGCCGAGCCGCCACCAGGATGGTGCCGCCCTCGGCGGAATGCTGGATCGCGTTGATCAGCAGGTTGCCGACCATCCGGGCGAGCTCGCCCGGATCTCCGACCACGACGAGCGAATCGCCGCAGTCCTCCGTCATGCGGATCGATCGCGCGAGTGCAAGTGGCGCCAACTCCGCGACGGCATCGCTCACCAGGTCGTAGAGAGCGATGTGCTCCATCGTCAGCGGCATCGTGCCCGTCTGGATCTTCGAGAGCTCGAACAGGTCGTCGACCATCACCGACAGGTGGTCGACCTGCGCACGCATCCGCGCGTAGTAACGCGGTGGATCCTCCGCGACCCCGTCCTCGAGGGACTCGGCCATCGCGCGCAGGCCGGCGAGCGGCGTCCGCAGATCGTGAGAGATCCACGCGATCAGGTCCCGTCGTGATGCCTCGATCGCCACGACCTCGTCCCGAGCCTCGGCGAGGCGCCTGCTGGTGGCGCTCAGCTCGGCTGTCACTGTCGCGAACTCGATGTTGTGGTGCACGTCCCGATCGATCTCGAGCGGGTCGCCGTCGCCGAGTGCCTTCGCGACGAGTCGGAGTCGTTCCGTGCTCCGCACGAAGGTCCGGCCGAGCAACCAGGCCAGCGCCACCGCGATCACGCCGGAGACGGCCGCCACGACGAGCGTCACGACCAGGTCGTGCGGGGACACGTACATGGCCAGGCCGACCGCGATCGTGCCGGCGGCCATGGCTGCCACCGCCGCGATGATCAGGACGACCAGCTGTGCCACGACGGACGCACGCCGGGTCAACCGCAGCAGGGGCAGTGCCACCGCGCCGACCACCACGGCGGCCACCAGCGAGATCGCGACGATCCTCGCGACATCCACCGCCGACATCAGGCCACGTCCGGCGGGTCCAGGCGGTAGCCGACGCCCCAGATCGTCCGCAGGATCTGCGGGTCCGCGGCATCGACCTCGATCTTCTCCCGCACGCGACGGACCGCCACCGTGACCGTGGACAGGTCGCCGATCTCCCAGTGCCAGACCTCGCGGAGGAGCCTCGGTCGATCGAACGCCTGCCGGGGATGCTTCAGCAGGAATGCGAGCAGGTCGAACTCCCGAAGGGAGAGGGTCAGAGCGCTGCCGTCCTTGGCGACGGTCCTCGCAGACGGATCGAGAGCGAACCCGCCGAGCTCGAACGGGCTCTCCGGCGTCAGCGAGGTCACGCTCCGGCGCAGGATCGACTGCACCCGCAGCACCAGCTCACGCGGGGAGAACGGCTTCGCGAGATAGTCGTCCGCGCCGGCCTCGAGCCCGGCGATCCGGTCCTCCGTGCTGCCGAGTGCGGTGAGCAGCAGGACGGGGATCGGCCATACGGCACGGATCCGTCTGCACACCTCGAGCCCCTCGATGCCAGGGAGCATCCGGTCGAGTACCACGATGTCGGGTCGCGCTCGATGGACCGCCGCGAGCGCCGCGAATCCGTCGACGGCCGTGTCGACGAGGAATCCGGCGGAGTGCAGGTAGGCGACGGTCACCTCGAGCACTGTCGGATCGTCCTCGACGACCAGGACCCGCCGGTCTGCGAGGTCGCTCGACACGAGCACCTCGGGGAGGGGGACGGGCATACCTGAGGATAAGGACGCCCATGCGCCTCGACCCAGCCGGTGTCTGGAAGCGTCTTCGATCGGTAAGAGTTCCGTGCCCGGGGTCGTCCCTCGGATTCGTATGGTCTGTGCGTGTCCACCGCCGCACCGCCGACGTTCGGGGCCGGTGGCGGCGAGCCGTACGGCTTCGCCCTCGACGACGGGGACCGGACCCTGACGCTGCACGAGTACCGCGCCGATCCCGGCGGGGTGGCGTCGCACGGACGGCGGATCGACCTCGACCGGTTCCTGGCCGCTGCGGACGACGTCGACGGCGAAGCGATCGAGGCTGCGGACGGCCCGGTGCTCGACATCGGGTGCGGTCCTGGCAGGATGCTGCGCGCCGCTGCCATCCGCGGCCACGTCGTGCTGGGCATCGACGTCTCAGCAGCGGCGGTGCGGATCGCCGGCCGTCGGGGGCTCCCCGTCCTGCGGCGATCCGTGTTCGAGTGCGTGCCGGGCTGCGGCCGGTGGGGGACGGCGATCCTGCTCGACGGCAACATCGGCATCGGCGGAGATCCCGTCGCGCTGCTGCAGCGCTGCGTCGACCTCGTTCGACCGCATGGCGGCCGTGTGGTGATCGAGACGCATCCGGACCCGCTGCGTGACCGCGCGTTCCAGAGCCAGGTCGTCGACGACCTCGGGCGTCGCAGCGTGCCCTTCGCGTGGGCCGAGGTCGGAGTCGCGGCGCTCCGACGCCATGCCGCGAGCGCCGGACTGGTCTGGGAGCGGGAATGGGCGGGGCAGGAGCGCAGCTTCGCCGAGTACGTGCGCCCGTGATGCCGCTCGGACGGACCGAGCGGTCGGTCGCGCCGTGGATCGGCTTCGCTGCAGCGGTCCTGCTGGTCGTCGCGTCGGCCGTCGCACCGCGGGTCTTCGGGTGGGACGTGCAGGCCGGCCAGGTCCCGCCGCTGCTCGCCGGCTTCCGCCCCCACGTCGGTCCCGGCACGCTGCCCGCGCTCGCGATCGGTGTGCTCGTCGTCGTGTTCGGCCGACGGTTCGCCGAACGCAGCCGGTGGCCGCTCCTCCTCGCCGTCTCGTTCCTCACCGCCGCCGCCTGGGCCGTCAGCCTTGCGACCGTCGATGGCCTGTGGGGCATCTCGCGGGTCTTCGACAACCCGTCCGAGTACCTTCTGCCGGCGCGCAGGGTGACGGATGTCCGCGCGACGCTGCACGGCTTCATCGCGCGCATCCCGATCACGTCCCCGCACCGCTGGCCGGTGAACGTCGCGGGACATCCGCCCGGCGCACTGCTGCTCTTCGTCCTGCTGACGCGGATCGGAATCGACAGCGGACTCGCCACCGGTGTCGTTGCGATCCTCATCGCGTCCACCACTCCCGTGACGGTGCTGCTCTGCGTCCGCAGGCTCGGGGCGGAGGGTGCGGCGCGGCGTGCGGCACCGTTCCTCGCCGTGGGACCGTCCGCCGTCTGGATCGGCGTGACCGGAGACGCGATGTTCGCGGCGGTGGCGGCCTGGGGGCTCTGCTGCCTCGTGTTCGCTGCGACGGCGCATCGACGCCGGACGCTTGCGATCGCAGCGATCGGAGCGGGTGGGCTGCTCGGGCTGAGCGTGTTCCTCTCCTACGGGCTGGTCCTGCTCGGCATCGCAGCGGTCGCGGTCCTGCTCGTCGCCCGCTCGTGGCGGCCGCTCCCGATCGCCGTCGCGGCGGCCGTCGCCGTCGCAGCGGGGTTCGCGGTGAGCGGCTTCGCCTGGTGGGAGGCCTATCCGGTCCTCGTGCAGCGATACTGGGCGGGCGTCGCGAGGCTGCGGCCGCCCCTCTACTGGATCTGGGCGAACCTCGCGCTGCTCGCGATCTCGGCCGGCCCGATCGTCGGAGCGGGCGTGGCCGCTGTCCTGGCGCGACTCAGGGTCGTGGGCGGTCGCTCGGAGGAGCGGGTCGTGGTGCTGCTCACCGCTGCCGCCGCCGCGATGGTCATGGCCGCCGATCTCTCGGGGCTCAGCAAGTCGGAGGTGGAGCGGATCTGGCTGCCGTTCATACCGTGGGTGCTGCTCGGCACGGCGCTGCTGCCAGCGCGATGGCGCCGGTTCGGGCTCGCGGCCGGCATCGTCACCGGCCTCGTGGTGGAGCACCTCCTGCACACCGCCTGGTGAGCGCCGTCCGTGTCCGACTCGTAAGGGAATCGACCGGTCGGCGTCGCGTGCGGCGCCTAGCGTCGCCGGCGGATGACCCGCGTCGGCGCGGGTACAGGAGGGGCGCACCGTGGATGATGTCCGGTCCAGCGTCCCGCTGACCCGCGAGGCCGGGAAGCCGGTTCCCGTCTCGCCTGTCGACGAGGGAGGGACGTCCTCGGGGGAGCAGGTCGCCTGGTTCGAGGAGCCCGGCGACGGGCTCGTCGAGAACGGTGCGCTGCTGGTGCAGGCGACACTCGAGACACCGGCACGACACCCTCGGACCGCCGTCGTCATCGGCCGGCTGCTGGGCGCGGCCTTCCTCGTGTGCTTCGCGACCGGGCTCTACAGCCACTTCATCCAGGACCCGCTGCCGTGGATGGGGTTCCCGAGCCGCCCCGAATGGCTCTACCGCGTGACGCAGGGCGTACACGTCGTCGCAGGGATCGCCTGCATCCCGCTGCTGCTCGGCAAGCTCTCCACGATCTTCCCGCTGCTGTTCGCGTGGCCACCCGTCAGCTCCGTCGCCGGTCTGCTCGAGCGGGCGTCGATCGCGCTGTTCGTCGCATCATCGCTCGTGCAGCTCGCGATAGGGCTGCTGAACACGCTCCAGTGGTACCCGTGGACGTTCTCGTTCCGCCACACGCACTTCGCGCTCGCCTGGATCATCGTCGCCTCCCTGCTGACCCACATCGGCGTGAAGCTGCCGATCATCGCCCGCTGGTGGCGCCGCCGGGACAGCGTGGACGCCGCCGGTCGACTGCTCGCCGTCCGACCCGGCGAGGGGGAGCTGCGTGCGCACGAGCACGCCGCCGACGGGATCACCGGCTACCTCCAGCGACTGCTCGACCGGCCCCGCCGGCCCACGGAGATCGTCAGTCGAAGGACACTGATCGGCGCGGTCGGGATCGGCACCGCAGTCGCCGTGGTCGGATCCGCCGGGCAGACCGTGCCGGCGCTCGCGCCGCTGGACGTGTTCGGTCCGCGACGGGTCGGGCTCGGCCCGCAGCGCCTGCCGGTCAACAAGACGGCGAGGTCGGCGGGTGTCATCACGAGCGCGACGGCGGCCGACTGGTCGCTGGCGATCGCCGGCTCCGGAGGGAAGCGGTCGTTGACGCTCGCGGAGCTGCGTGC
>NZ_CAXTHO010000065.1:0-15718 GCF_964244015.1 uncultured Amnibacterium sp.
TGGGTCGCGAACGGCAACCTCGTGATCCGCCATCTCGGCATCCCGACGGTCACGGTCCCGATGGGAGTGATGGCCGACATCGGCATGCCGATCGGGCTCACCATCGCGGGCAGGGCCTACGACGACGTCCGGCTCCTCCGCATCGCGGCGGCCATGGAGAGGGAGGGTGTCGCCGAGCGCCACGCCCCCGGCCGTACCCCGGCCCTCTGATTCCGTCGTTCAGGAGTTCTGGCGCGGCTCCGCCGCCGCCAGAACTCCTGAACGACGAAATCAGTCGCGCGGCACGTCGCCGTGCCAGGCGCCGGTCGGGGCGGGTGCCTGCTCGATGAACTCCTTGAAGTTCGCGAGGTCCTTCTTGACGCTGCGGGTGTCGAAGTTCAGCAGGTCGCCGGCCTTCTCGACGACGCCCTCCGGCTGCCAGTCGATCTGGACCGCGACGCGGGAGCTGGTGTCGGAGAGCTTGTGGAAGGTGACGACGCCGGCGTGGGTCGTGCCGTCCTCGCTCTTCCAGGCCACCCGCTCGTCCTGGTGCTGCTCGGTGATCTCGGCGTCGAATTCGCGCTCGATCCCGCCGATCTTGACCGTCCAATGGTTGTGGGTGTCGTCGATCTGCGTGATCGACTGGACGAAGCTGAGGAACCGGGGGAACGACTCGAACTGGGTCCACTGGTCGTAGGCCTTGCTGACCGGCACGTCGACGTCGATGGTCTCGATGATCTGTGACATGCGTTCCACGCTATGGACGGACTCTGGACGCGGAGTGGGAGTCGACTGAGCGCGGCGGCGATCAGCGCCGCTGCTCCTGACGCGCCTCGATCGCATCGGCCGCCCTGACCAGCGCGAGGTGCGACAGCGCCTGCGGGGTGTTGCCCGCCTGCCGCGCACCCGCGACGTCGTACTCCTCCGACAGCAGCCCGACGTCGTTCGTCAGACCCACGAGCACGTCCATCAACCGCACGGCGTCCTCGTGCCGGCCGCTGCCCGCGTACTGCTCCACGAGCCAGAAGCTGCAGGCGAGGAAGGGGTACTCGCCCGGCACGAGTCCGTCGTCGCTCGCCTCCGTCCGGTACCGCATCACCAGTCCGCTGCTCATCAGGTCCTGCTCGATGGCGGCGACCGTGCCGAGCATCCGGGTGTCGGTCGCTTTTACATAGCCGACCTGGGACAGGATCAGGAGGGAGGCGTCCACCTCCTTCGAGCCGTAGGACTGCACGTAGGTGCCCCGTTCGGTGTCGAACCCCTGCGCCTCGATCTCGGCCGAGATCCGCTCCCGGAGCGCACGCCACCGTTCGACCGGTCCCTTCAGGCCGAAGCGCTCGTTCGCCTTGATGGCGCGGTCGAAGGCGGCCCAGACCATCACGCGGGAGTGCGTGAAGTACCGCTCGGCCCCGCGCATCTCCCAGATGCCGCTGTCCTTGCGCTCCCAGTGCTCCTCGAGGAACGCCATCAGCGCCCGCTGCACCGGCCACGCGTGCTGGCCGTCGACGACGCCCTTCTCGCGCGCCTCCTGCAGGGCGACCATGACCTCGCCGATCACGTCCGCCTGGTACTGATCGACCGCCCCGTTGCCGATGCGGACCGGAGCGGCGCCTCCGTACCCGGGAAGGCTCGGCAGCTCCCGCTCGAGCAGGTCCCGCTCGCCGGCGAGCCCGTACATGATCTGCACGTCGGCCGGGTCGCCGGCGATCGCGCGGAGCAGCCAGCCCCGCCAGGCGGCGGCCTCGTCCACATAGCCGTGGTTCACGAGCACCGACAGCGTCAGGGACGCGTCGCGCAGCCAGACGTAGCGGTAGTCCCAGTTCCGTGCGCCGCCGAACTGCTCCGGCAGACTGGTGGTCGCGGCGGCGGCGATCCCGCCCGTGTCCTCGTGCGTCAGCGCGCGGAGCACGATCAGCGACCGGATCACGTGCTCGTGGTACTTCCCCTGGTGCTCGATGCCGCTGGTCCAGCGGTCCCACCAGGCCGTCGTCGAGCTGATCAGCGCCTCCACGTCGAGGGCCGGAGGCGCGTCCCGGTAGGAGGGGTACCACGCGAGCGTGATGTCGACGGTCTCGCCCTCGCGCACGGCGAAGTGGCTGCGATGCGATTCGCCCTCCGCTCGCAGCCGGGGCCCGCGCACGATGACGGCGTCGGGGCCCGCGGTCGCGATGATGCCCCTGACGTCCTCGTCGCGCACCTGGCGGACCCACGGCACCGCCCGGGCGTAGTCGAACCGGATCCGGAGGTCCTGCCGCATCGCGACCGTGCCGCTGACGCCGCGCACCCGCCGCACGATGTCGGCCGCGCGGTTGCCGTGCGGCATGAAGTCGGTCACCTCGACCACGCCGGTGCTCGTGGTCCACCTGGTGACCAGCATCAGCGTGCCCTCGACGTAGGCGCGGACGGCGGTCGCGTCATCGGCCCCCTCCGGTGCGACCAGCCAGCGGCCGTGCGACTCGTCGCCGAGCAGCGCGCCGAACATGCTCGCGGAGTCGTACCGCGGGAAGCACAGCCAGTCGATGCTGCCGTCCCGGCCGACCATCGCCGCCGACTGGCAGTCGCTGATCATCGCGTAGTCCTCGATCGGCAGCGGCATGCGCCACATCCTGGCCTGTCGAGACGAACGGATCCGATCAGGACGTCGGGTCCTTCCCGTCGTCCGTCTCCGCCTCGGGGTCGCGATGCAGGCCGCCGGTCGTCGCATCCTCCTCCTCCCGAGCGAGCACGAGGTGGTGGCGTCCTGAGTGCTTGGCCGCCGCAGCCGTGGCGCACCGGGTGTTCACGTCCGGGTGGGGCACGATGATCGGTCGGGGCGGAGCGGCTTCCCGGCGACAGAAGGAGCCCCCATGGACATCGCCTCGTTCTGGTACACCGTGACCGGCACGGTCTGGTCCCGCCTGCTGGTCTCGATCGTGATCGCCGTCGTGCTCGCCATGGTGGTGGCAGCGGTCGTCGGCGTCGTGTTCCGCGCCATCGCCAGGCGGCGCGGCTGGCCCGACCGCGCGGTCGGCCGGCTCCGCTGGCCGTTCCGCTGGCTGCTCATGGGGATCGGCATCGCCATCGCGGTGAGCTTCACCCTCGCCGGGCTGCCCGCCGGCTCGGACGGGCTCAGGACGCCGGTCGGCCAGGCGCTGGGAATCGAGATCATCGCGTTCGCCGCCTGGTTCGTGGGCGCCTTCGTCTCGCTGCTGGTCGATGTGGCGCTGGTCCGCTACCGCACCGACGTCGCGGACAACCGGGTCGCCCGCCGCGTCCGCACGCAGGTCCTGATCCTCCGGCGTCTCGCCATCGTCGTGATCGTGGTCATCGCGATCGGCTCGGCACTGCTGCTGTTCCCGGAGGCGCGGTCCGCGGGTGCATCCCTGTTCGCCTCCGCCGGCGTCATCTCGATCATCGCCGGCCTCGCGGCGCAGTCGACGCTCGGCAACGTGATCGCGGGCATGCAGCTCGCCTTCTCCGGCGCGATCCGGGTCGACGACGTGGTCATCGCGAACGACGAGTGGGGGCGGATCGAGGAGATCACGCTCACCTACGTCGTGCTGCACGTCTGGGACGACCGGCGACTGGTGCTGCCCTCCACCTACTTCACGACGACGCCGTTCGAGAACTGGACCCGCACGTCCAGCCAGCTGATGCAGTCCGTCGACTTCGACCTCGACTGGCTGGTAGACCCGCAGGCGATGCGCGACGAGATGCACCGGATCCTGGCGCGCACCACGCTCTGGGACGGCCGCGTCTCGGTGCTGCAGGTCACGGATGCCGTGGGCGGCATGATCCACGTCAGGATCCTGGTCACGGCCGTGGATGCGCCGACGCTGTTCGATCTGCGCTGCTTCGTCCGGGAGGAGATGATCCGGTGGCTGCACGAGCAGCAGCCGGCGGCGCTGCCCCGCACCCGCGTACTGATGACCGAACCGGGGGAGGGCGGCGAGCGCATCACCGAACGGTCCAGGTCGGGCCACCGCGACGACCGGGAGCTGTTCGGCGGTTCAGCCGAGGCGGACGCCCGCGGCAAGGACTTCACCGGCCCGGTCCGCACGCACCGGCCCGCCTGACCGTCGGGCGGTGCGGGCTATTCGCCCTTCTTGGGCTTCTTCTGCGCGTTCTTCAGCTTCGGGCCCGCCGAGACCTTCGGGGCGTCGGGGTCCACGGACTCCTTGCGGATCGTGCCGAGGGCCACGGCCAGGGTCAGCAGCCAGGCGATCCAGGTGAGGTAGGTGCGCCAGTCGCTCGGGTTCTTCCTGCCCTGGCGGAAGGCGGAGACGCCGGAGAGGACGGACGAGATGATCGCGCCGTTCAGCAGGTATTTGCGCAGGGTGCCCATGGGACGGGGACTGTACTGGGCCTCCGTCGAGTGCCGACTGTGCGTCCGCCGAGCGCCGACCGCCCTCACCGACTCTCCGTTTCGACCGACTCTCCGTTTTGTAGGCACGACCTTCCTACAAAACGGAGAGTCCTCCGCTCGGCCCTCTCTCGATCTCCCTGCCGCGAGCGCCGGGTAGCCTGGTCACGACATGGCGGACACCGGGGACGATGCGCGCTTCGATTTCGTCGTGGTGTCGAACCGCCTCCCCGTCGACCGCGTGACCGCGCACGACGGAACCCCGTCCTGGAAGCCGTCGCCCGGCGGGCTCGTGACCGCGCTGGAGCCGGTGATGCGGGCGAACGACGGCGCGTGGGTCGGCTGGACCGGTGTCGCGGACGACGACCAGGAGGCGTTCGAGGCCGGCGGCCTGCACCTCGTGCCGGTCCGGCTCTCCGGATCCGCCGTCGAGCTGTACTACGAGGGCTTCTCGAACGACACGATCTGGCCGCTGTACCACGACGTCATCGCTCAACCGACCTACAGCCGCCGGTTCTGGGAGGCGTACGTCGACGTGAACCGGCAGTTCGCCGAGGCGTCCGCGGCGGCGGCCTCCGAAGGCGGCACGGTCTGGGTGCAGGACTACCAGCTGCAGCTCGTGCCTCGGATGCTGCGCGAGCTGCGCCCCGACCTCGTGATCGGCTTCTTCAATCACATCCCCTTCCCGGCATACGGCCTGTTCTCGCAGCTGCCCTGGCGCCGCGAGATCGTGGAGGGGCTGCTCGGTGCTGACCTGATCGGCTTCCAGCGCCGCGCCGACGCGGGCAACTTCCTCCGCGCCGTCCGGCGGATCTTCCGTGTGCAGACCGCCCACGGCCGGGTCGAGCTGCCGGCGGCAGGCGAGGGTCGCTGGCCGAACTCGTCGTCCGACCGGCCGCGCTCGGTGGTGGCGCGGCACTTCCCGATCTCCATCGACGCGAAGGCATACGTCGCCCTCGTGGAGGATCCGGACGTGCGGGCTCGGGCGGCGCAGATCCGCGACGAACTCGGCAACCCGTCCACGATCATGCTCGGCGTCGATCGGCTCGACTACACGAAGGGCATCCGGCACCGGTTCGCGGCGTATGCGGAGCTGCTGGCGGAGGGCAAGCTCGACGACGACACCGTACTCGTGCAGGTCGCGAGCCCGAGCCGCGAGCGGGTGGAGACGTACAAGGCGCTCCGCGACGAGATCGAGCTGACCGTCGGGCGGGTCAACGGCGAGTTCGGCACGATCGCGCACTCCGCGATCAACTACCTCCACCACGGGTATCCCCGCGAGGAGATGGTCGCGCTGTTCCTCGCCGCCGACGTGATGCTCGTCACCGCGCTGCGCGACGGGATGAACCTGGTCGCGAAGGAGTACGTCGCGACCAGGGCGGACGACGACGGCGTGCTCGTGCTCAGCGAGTTCGCCGGCGCCGCCGACGAGCTGAAGCAGGCGCTGCTCGTCAACCCCCACGACATCGAGGGGCTGAAGCGGACGATGCTGACC
Source organism: uncultured Amnibacterium sp. (assembly GCF_964244015.1). Taxonomy (NCBI): domain Bacteria; kingdom Bacillati; phylum Actinomycetota; class Actinomycetes; order Micrococcales; family Microbacteriaceae; genus Amnibacterium; species uncultured Amnibacterium sp. The sequence continues at coordinate 5,817 of NZ_CAXTHO010000065.1, forward strand.
GCGGTCCACATGTCGCGCGCGGAGCGCAGGGCGCGCATGCGGGCGCTGCGGCACCGCGTGCTGACGCACGACGTCGAGCGGTGGTCGAAGGACTTCCTCGGTGCCCTCGCCGATGTGCGGCCGACCGCCTCGTCCGAGGCCGCGGCGGCGGTGGACTGATGCCGCTCGACGACCGCCTCGGCCAGTCGGGCAGCGGCGTGCGGCGTGGCCTCCGGGACGCGCTCGGCACGCTGGCCCGGACACCGCGCCTCCTGGTCGCCCTCGACTTCGACGGCACCCTGGCGCCGGAGGTGGACGACCCCGAGAAGGCGCGAGCGACCCCGGAGGCGCGTGCGGCGGTCGAGCGCCTGATCGCGCTGCCGGCAACGCGGGTGGCGCTGGTGTCCGGACGATCGCTGCGCGACCTCGAGCAGGTCGCGCCATTCGACGATGCCGTGCTGCTCGTCGGCTCCCACGGCATCGAGCTGCGCCTCGACGACCCCGACGACGTGGTCGCGCTGAACGCCGGGGAGCAGCAGCAGCTCGACGTGCTGGGTCAGGTCCTGGATCAGATCGCCGACACGCTCGACAGCGTCTGGATCGAGCCCAAGCCCGCCGGCTTCGCCCTGCACACGCGCCTGGCGACCGACCGGCACAGCCGGGTCGCGCACCTCGTCGCGGTCAACGAGCTGAAGATGGAGGCGCCCGACGCGAAGGTGCGGATGGGCAAGAACGTGATCGAGTTCTCGGTCCGCTCGACGACGAAGGGCGAGGCGGTCGAGCACCTCCGGCGCTACACGAAGGCCTCCGCGGTCTTCTACGCGGGCGACGACGTCACGGACGAGGACGCGTTCGTCGCGCTCGACCCCGACGACCTCGGCGTGAAGAGCGGGGAGGGCCCGACGGCGGCCGACCACCGCGTCGCCGGCCCGGCGCAGATCGCATCGGTCCTGAGCCTCCTGGCGACCCTCCGCGAGTCGGCCCTGGGCGACCCCCCGGACACCAACTGACCCCGGCCCCCAATCGTCCCGGAGGGGGACATGGGTCAAGCTGCTCGACCCGTCGATGGCGACCCAGGGCGCTGGCGTCGCACTCTGGAACGAGACGAGGCGCGAGGACCGGGTGCTCCCACTCGTCTCGGGCTTCGCTCGCTGGGGCTGGGAGGAGGCGAACAGCACGACGTTGCTCGGCCGCAAGCTGGAGGCCTTCGGCGTGGTTCCCGCTTCTCCGCGAGCGACGCTCGCGGACTCCGCGGCGGCGGCGCGAGACGCGCAACCGCGCCCGTCGGCGCGATCAGCGGGAGCGGCGGCGCGGGGGGCGGCGGAGGTAGGCGACCAGGCGGGACACCCGGGTCGCGACGAAGGTCGCGAGAGCTATCCCGCCGACCACCGCGGCGACGACCAGGAACGTCATGCGGACCACCAGCGCTCGATGTCGGGCAGCAGCGCCTCCAGCGTCCGTCCGCGGAACGTCGGGGAGCCCTCGCCGCGCTCGAACCGGTCGACGAATGCCGTCGCCGCGCCGATCGCCGCTGCCGGTTCGAGGTCGTTGCGCCACACGTCGCCGACCGAGAGCAGGGCCGCAGGAGGCAGTCCGGAGAGCAGCCGGTCGAGCACCGCCGGCATCCCGCCCGGCTTGCCGGCATCGCCGATCGTCTCGTCGACGAGCCCCTCCAACCCGAGGCGCGCGAGCACGGGCTCGATGCCGTCGACCGGTGCGTTCGTCACGAGCACGCACCGCACGTCCGCGGGCCGCCGCCGCAGCAGGTCGGCGAGCCCCTCCGGAGCGGTGACCTGCGCCGTGCCGGCGTGCACGGCGGCCCGGCTGGCTGCGTAGGCGGTGGAGCGCACGGGCTCGGCCACGTCGTGCGCCGAGGCCCAGTCGGCGACGAGCGAGTAGCCGTCGCGGTGGCCCTCACCGGTCCGCGCCCATCGTGCGAGGACCTCGTCGGCATCACCGCCCGCCACGCCTCGGAAGTACGCGAGGACCGGCTCGTCGCCGACGGCGACGGTGCCGTCGAAGTCGAGGACGACGATCCTGCGGACGGGCACCCGGTCGACGCTACCGGCGGGCCCTGCGGGATGGCGCCATGAGCACCGTCTGGGGGAGCGGTCGCGCCGGGGGAGGTGAGCACGGTCGCGCTGCTGCCGGGCGACGCGTTCCGCGTGCCCCTGATCGCGGAGTTCCTGACCGACGTGCAGCAGGTCGCCCGTCAGCGCGAGCACCGCACGATGACCGACAGCACGGCGCTGGGGGCCGCGTTCCTGACGCCCGACGAGCGCGGCAGCATCGCCGGGAGGCTCGCGGCGGAGCGCTGACGGTTCACCCGCGATCGTGATGCCCCCGAAACGTGGGGGAAACGCGCCGTCGGTACCGTCCTCACCGGACACAGCACCCGTCCCCTGAAGACACGAGGACCCCATGCCCTTCACGCACAGCCCTTCTCAGATGATCCCTTCCAGCTTCGACCGCCGGTCGTTCCTCCGCATCGGCGGAGTGGGCGCCGGCCTCCTCGGAGGCGGCGTGCTCCTCGCAGCGTGCTCCTCCGGCACGAGCGGTTCGCCCGCGGCCGGCGGCTCCGCAGCCGCCGCGAAGGACTTCGGCGAGATCGCCGTCCAGCTCTCCTGGATCAAGAACGTCGAGTTCGCCGGCGAGTACTTCGGTGTGGAGAACAGCTACTACAAGGACGCCGGCTTCAGCAAAGTCACCCTGCTCGCCGGCGGTGGCAGCACCACGGCCGAGGAGGTGGTGATCTCCGGCAAGGCGCTCGTCGGCATCTCCGCGCCGATCGCGACCGTGCCATCGGTCCTGAAGGGAGCGCCCCTCAAGATCATCGGCACCACCTACCAGAAGAACCCGTTCTGCCTCATGTCGCTGGAGGAGGGCACCCCGATCCGCACGATCGCGGACCTGAAGGGCAAGAGGCTCGGCGTCCAGCCGGGATCGAACCAGGTCATCCTCAAGGGGTTCCTGAAGGCGAACGGTCTCTCCGAGAGCGATGTGAGCATCGTCACGACCGGCTTCGACATCGCCCCGCTCGTCTCCGGCAAGTACGACGCGCACATGTCGTACATCACGAACGAGCCGATCCTCGCGGACGAGGAGGGCAAGAAGCCCGTCGTCCTCGGGTTCGCGGACAACGGCCTGCCGTTCGTGGCGGAGACCTTCCTGGTCCTGCAGACCACGATCGACTCGAAACGGGATCTGCTCAAGGCGTTCCTGAAGGCCGAGATCCAGGGCTGGACCGCAGCCGTCAAGGACCCGGCGAAGTCGGCCGACCTCGCCGCGAACACGTACGGCAAGGGCGCGAACTTCGGCAAGGACCTCGACGAGGCCGAGCAGACGAAGGAGGCGACGGCGCAGAACGGCCTGATCCTCACCGAGGACGTGAACACGAACGGCCTGTTCACGCTGACAGACGCCCTGGTCGCGGAGAACATCGAGTCGCTCGCAGCGATGGGCTACACGATCACCGCCGACAAGCTCTTCGACCTCTCGCTCCTGGACGAGGTCTACAAGGAGAACCCGGACCTCATCACGAAGTTCACGATCCCCGCGGCGTGACCCCTCCCCGCCCGTCCTCGAACCGTGAGGAGACCCATCTGATGACCGATCTCGGCAGCACCGTCGTTCAGGGCACTGCCGGAACGGCGACCGGCTCGCCGCTCGAGCACCCGGAACTCGCCACCGGTATCAACATCCAGGGACTCAGCAAGACCTTCTCGGTCGGGCGCAAGCAGGTGCAGGCGCTCAGCACGGTCGACCTGGGCACGAAGAAGGACTCGTTCCTCTCGTTGCTCGGGCCGTCCGGCTGCGGCAAGTCGACGATCCTCCGGATCCTCGCGGGGCTCGACACCCCCTCCACGGGCACCGTGCAGATGAACGGCAAGCCCACCAGCGAGGTGCAGAAGCAGCACGAGATCGGGATCGCGTTCCAGGACTCCGCGCTGCTGCCGTGGCGGACGGTGGAGAAGAACATCCGCCTGCCACTGGAGGTCGCCGGGATCAAGCCCGACAAGTCGGTGATCGACGACCTGATCACGCTCGTCGGCCTGAACGGGTTCGAGCATGCGAAGCCGGCGCAGCTGTCGGGCGGTATGAAGCAGCGCGTGTCGATCGCCCGCTGCCTGGTGGTGCAGCCGACGGTCATGCTGCTCGACGAGCCCTTCGGTGCGCTCGACGACATGACGCGGCAGCGCATGAACGTCGAGCTGCTGCGGATCTGGGGGGAGAAGCCCGCGACGACGCTGATGGTGACGCACGCGATCTCGGAGGCGGTGTTCCTGTCCGACGTCGTCGCGGTGATGAGCGCCCGGCCCGGACGTATCGCGGAGGTCGTCGAGATCGACCTGCCCCGCCCGCGGGTGCCCGAGCTCGCGCGGACGCCCGAGTTCCACGCGTACGTCGACCGGCTCTCCGCGATCCTGTTCGGCGGCGGCGCGCACGGCGATGACTGAGCCGCTCACGGACGCGGGCAGCAGCGTGGTGCTGACGGCATCCGCAGCGACCCGGCCGTCCCGCAGCCTCGGCCGATCCCTCGCCGCGATGCCCGCGTGGGCCGGCGGTGCGATGGGCGTCATCCTGATCGTGCTCGCCTGGGCCGCCGTCGCCGCGACTCCGTTCGGGAAGAACGGCGCGATCCCGACCCCGGTCGAGGTGCTCCTCCGCTTCGGCACGGCCTTCGGCGCGTCGTCCTACTGGCAGGCGGTCGGGGTGACGAGCCTCGCCGCGCTGCAGGGCTACCTCCTCGGTGTCGCGGTCGCGCTGGTGATCGCCTTCGGCGTGCTCCTGCTGCCGAAGGCGGAGGGGATCGCGACCCAGCTCGCGGTCGTCACCTCCTGCCTGCCGCTCACCGCGATCGGTCCGCTCGCGACGATCATGTCGCCGGCCTCGTCGCGGTTCACCTCCGTGTTCCTGGCCGCGCTCAGCGTCGTGTTCACGACGGTCATCGGCACGATCCTCGGCCTCAAGTCCGCGAGCAGCACCCAGCTCGACGTCGTGAGCGCGTACGGCGGCACCCGGTGGACGCAGATCGTGAAGGTGCGGCTGATCGCGGCGCTGCCGAGCCTGCTCGCCGCTCTGAAGATCGCGGCGCCGGCGGCGTTCCTCGGTGCGGTGCTCGGCGAGTACTTCCTCGTCGGGGTCGACAGCGGTGTCGGGATCCTGCTGCTGTCCGGGCAGTTCTACAACGACTCCACCCAGGTGTGGACGCTCGCTCTGACATCCGGCGGCGTCGCCGGTCTCGCCTACTTCCTGATCGACCGCATCGGGCGCCTCATCGCGCCGTGGTCCGTCGCCTCCAAGAAGAAGGGCGCCTTCTGATGACGACCACCATCGCTCGTCCCGCCCCCGTGGTGAGCGCGAACGCCGTCCAGGCGGTGAAGTACGCAGCCCGCCGCACGGGGATCACCGTCGGATCGATCCTCGTGTCGGGGATCCTGCTGTGCGTCCTCTGGCAGCTCGCGGTGACGCTGTTCTCGCCGTCGCCGTTCCTCGCCAAGGGTCCGGTCGACGTCTTCCAGTACGTCACCCAGTCGAACATCACGGGGTCGGCCGAGGCGCACCGAGCGCTGCTGGCGGCGAAGCTCGGGGAGACCCTCAGCGACGCCGCGCTCGGGTTCGTCGTCGGGCTGGCGCTCTCGATCTCGATCGCGATCGCCTTCGCGATGTTCCGGGTCGTCGAGTTCATGTTCATGCCGCTCGCGATGCTGCTGCGTACCGTGCCGCTGCTCGCGATGGCGCCGGTCATCTACATCGTATTCGGCAACGGCCAGATCACGGCGGCGCTGATCGGCACCGTTGTCGTGCTGTTCCCGGTGCTGGTGAATCTCACCGTCGGCCTCCGGTCGGTCTCGGAGCAGGCCGTCGACCTGATCCGGGTGTACGGCGGGAACCGCTTCACGGTGCTGGTCAAGGCGGCGATCCCCACCTCCCTGCCGTTCCTGTTCGCCTCCATGCGCATCGCGGTGCCCGGAGCGATCACCGGTGCGATGCTGTACGAGTTCCTGTTCACCAACGACAAGGGACTCGGCGCGACGGTCACGAGCGCGAAGGCCGCCTTCGACTATCCGCAGATCTGGGCGGCGACCGTGCTGGCGACGGTGATCTCGATCGTGCTCTACACGATCACCACGATCATCGAATCGGCGGTGCTGGCGGAGTGGGGTCCTGACGCGGGCAAGGCGTCGTCGTCCTGATCTCCTCGCGAAAACGCATGCGGCTCGGGGTCTTCGAGGTCGCGGCGGTCCAGGTGGGCGGCACGCTCAGCTGGCCGCATCCGCGGAGCCGATCGATCGAGTACCGGGACCCGGAGTACTGGGTGGAGGTCGCGAAGCTGCTCGACGACGCCGGGTTCGACTTCCTCTTCTTCGCCGGCGGGTACGGCTACCCGACCGTGCAGGGGGCGCTGCACCCGCTGTCGGTGACGGGCGGCATCAACTTCCCGGGCATCGATCCGAGCTACCTCATCCCGGTGCTCGCCCACGAGACGAAGCGGCTCGGCTTCGTGTTCACCTCCGGCACCGGCCTCGACCACCCGGTGCAGACGGCGCGCACGTTCTCGACGCTCGACCATCTGACCGGGGGCCGCATCGGCTGGAACATCGTCACCGGCGCATCCCAGGACGCCATCGCGGCGCTGTTCGGCCACGACGAGATGCGCAAGCACGACGACCGGTACGACCAGGCCGACGAGTACCTCGAACTGGCGCTGCGGTACTGGCAGACGGCGTGGGACGACGACGCGGTGGAGGAGGACCGCGAGGCGGTCCGGTACGCGGACCCGGACAAGGTGCACAAGGTCGAGTACGCGGGGGAGTACTACCGCTCGGCCGGCTGGTACGCGATGACCCCCTCCCCGCAGCGGACCCCGGTCCTGTTCCAGGCGGGCACCTCCGCGCGCGGCCGCGCCTATGCGGCGCACAACGCGGAGTGCGTCTTCGTGCAGGGCACCACCGTCGCGGCGACGAAGGCGAATGTGGCCGACATCCGCGCGCGGGCGGCGGAGGAGGGGCGCGACCCCGACTCGATCAGGATCATGGTCGGCGTCACGGTCACCGTGGGGGAGACGCACGAGGCGGCCGTCGCGCAGCGCGCGGAGTTCGACGCGCTGCAGACCGACGAGGTCGTGAACGTGCTCTACTCCGGCAACACGGGCATCGACCTGCTCTCCCTCGACCCCGACAGGTCGCTCGAGCAGATCGTGACGGCTGGCACGGTCGGGCAGATGGGGCAGAGCAACATCGACCGCTTCCTCCCGAAGGACGGCTCGCCCGCGCCGACCGTGCGGCAGATCCTCGACCAGCTGCGGGGGAGGGGGACCCGCGGCTTCGAGGTCACCGGATCGGTGACCGAGGTGGCGGACCGCCTCGAGTCGCTGATGGACGAGACCGACCTCGACGGCTTCCTGCTCGAGCCGATCTTCGCCCCGACCGACCTGGAGGACTTCGCGCACCGGGTCGTGCCGGAGCTGCGCCGCCGCGGCCGGCTGCCCGAGGAGCCCTCCACCGGCACCCTCCGCGAGCAGCTGATCGGCAACGGCGCGCACCTCTCCGACCACTTCGGCGCGCGGCTCAGGCGCTGAGTTTGACGGAGCCTTCCGCGGGTGATCCGCGAGCGGGCACCACCGGGTCAGCCGCGGGCCCCGGTCGTCGGTCGGGCCAGCGACGAGGGCCGCAGGTGTCGGGATATGGAGCTGGATGGTGCGGCGGCGCCTACGCCGCCGCACCCGAGCACGCGCACACCCACGGGCGGGGCCTTCGCCGAGCACCGGCGCCTCCATTCGCGGATCTACGAGACACCTACGCGGTTGATGCCGTGTTCCGAGTCGGCGCGACGCTGCTGATCGTGACCGGAGGAGCCGCGATCGTCGAGAGATCGTGTTCGGGCGCGTTTGACCGTTCGGAGTACGGGGATCGATCGCCGCGAGCCGACCTCGAGAGGCCACACGACGAGGCCTATCGTTCTCCGCGAAGCGGGCGCCGTTGGGGCCCTTCGCGGTGAACGCGAGGTTCTCTCGCCGGCCGCCTGTCGACCGCACCCCATCCACGCCCGCCGACCCGCTCGGAGCTGCCCATGGCCGCCGCCTTCGTCATGAATCCCGTCGCGCTCAGCGACCTCCTCAAGGACTGCCACGCGGGGTCGATGCAGCTTCCCGACTTTCAGAGGAGCTGGGTCTGGGACGAGGACCGCATCAAATCGCTGATCGCGTCCGTCTCCCGAGCTTTTCCAATCGGGGCGGTCATGACGCTGCAGGTCGGGGGCGAGGTCGAGTTCAAGCCGCGGCCCATCGAGGGATCCCCTGCGTCCAGGACGGACCCGTCTTCGCTAATCCTCGACGGACAGCAACGGCTCACCTCGTTGTACCAGGTGGCGTACCGAGGCCACGTCGTGGAGACCGTCACGCCGAAGAAGAAGCGCGTGAAGCGCTGGTTCTACATCAACATGCGGATGGCGCTCGATCCGTCGGTCGATCGTGAGGACGCGATCGTCGGTGTGCCCGAGGACCGTCAGGTCAAGAGCGACTTCGACCGCTCCATCGATCTCGATCTGAGCACGCGTCAGCTCGAGTTCGAGCAGCGGATGTTTCCGGTCTCCGAGCTGTTCGACTCGGAGAGCTGGATGGATGAGTTCCTCCGGTGGTTCTGGAACGCTCCCGACCGCGACGACCTCGGCGAGTTGCGTGACCGGTTCAAGAAGGAGGTCATCAGCAGCTTCACCTCCTACAACGTGCCGGTTATTTCACTCGCGAAGGACACCTCGAAGGAGGCAGTGTGCGTGGTCTTCGAGAAGGTCAATACAGGCGGCAAACCGCTGGACGCGTTCGAGCTCATCACCGCCATGTACGCCGCCGAAGGCCACGAGCTGCGCAAGGACTGGTACGGCGACGCCGCTGAACCTGGGCGGGAATATCGACTCGCGCAGATGCTGAAAGCACCCGGCAGCGATGTTGGAATCCTCGCCGGAGTGAGCAATACCGACTTTCTGCACGTTGTGACGTTGCTCGGCGCGCTTGAGCGTCGGGCCGCAGCCGTCGCGGAGGGACGAACCGGCAAGGATCTGCCGCAGGTGATCGGCAATCGAGCGGCAATCCTCAATCTCCCGCTCGCGGCTTACAAGCAGCACCAGGACAGGGCCGAGCAGGCCTTCCGCACTGTCGCGAAGTTCCTGCATATGCAGCGCATCTACCGGGTCTACGACCTGCCGTACCAGTCGCAGCTCGTCCCACTCGCCGTGATCTTCGCCGTGCTCGGCGAGCAGTGGGAGTCGCAGGCGAACCGTTCCAAGATCGAACAGTGGTATTGGAACGGCGTTTTCGGCGAGCTGTACGGATCGACCACGGAGACCCGGATCGGTCGCGATGCGGTCGAGGTCCCGGCCTGGATCCGAGGCGGTCAGCCGCCGTCGACGATCTCGGACGCCACCTTCAGAGTCGACCGACTGCGCACGATGCGCATGCGTCTCTCGGCCGCTTACAAGGGCGTGAACGCGCTGCTGATGGGGGAGGGGGCACTCGACTTCCGCACGGGGCAGGCGTTCGACCACACGGTCTTCTTCGACGAGAGCGTCGACATCCACCATGTATTCCCGCAGCGGTGGTGCGAGGACCAGGGCATCCCGCGCTCAACCTACGATTCGATCATCAACAAGACGCCGCTGTCGGCCAGGACGAATCGAATCGTCGGTGGTGTCGCTCCGTCCCTCTACCTCGGGCGACTCGAAAAGGGTTCGGTGGAGGCGCCGGGAGTCGATCCGGAGGTGCTCGACTCCCACCTGCGCAGTCACGCGCTCGACCCTTCGCTGCTGCGGAGCGATCGGTTCGACGAGTTCATGCAGGATCGACAGAACCGTCTCATCGAGCTGATCGAGGCCAAGCGGGACGAGAACGACCTCCGCAATCCCCGGCTACGTCGGAACATCGCCAT
>NZ_CAXTHO010000066.1:0-15713 GCF_964244015.1 uncultured Amnibacterium sp.
CGTCCGGCGACCTGTTCAGCGGCGTGAAGATCGGCAGCTACTGGCCAGGAAACACCACGGTGCCGAGGCACGGCACAGTCATCATCCTTCTCGACCCCGACTCGGGGCGACTCGCCGCGGTCGTCGAGGCCAGCACCGTGAACGCATATCGAACGGCTGCAGCCGATGCCGTCGCAGCGGATGCGCTCGCTCGACCTGACGCGCGCACGCTCACCATCTTCGGCAGCGGACATCAGGCCTTCTACGAATGCGAGGCACTGAGCAAGGTCCGGCCGATCGAGCTGATCAACGTCGTCGCCCGCACCCCCGCCCACGGCGAAGCGCTGCGCACTCGGCTCTCCGACGCCGGAATACCGAGCAGGGCCCTGTCTGCGCAGGCGGCGTGCGAGGAAGCGGACATCATCGTCACTGCCACCTCGTCCACCGTGGAACTCTTCGAACATCAGTGGGTGCGACCAGGCACGCACGTCGCGAGCATGGGCTCGGACTCGATCGGCAAGCACGAACTCCCCGTCGAGCTCGTTCTTCGGGCGACGCTGTTCAGCGACCTGCCGAGCCAGTCGCTCACGATCGGGGAGTTCCAGCACGCTGCCCGTGCTGTCGACGCTCGGCAGATCCAGCCGACCGCGATCGGTTCGGTGCTCGCCGCACAGGTCGCCGGGCGCCGGTCGGAGGACGAGATCACCGTCTTCGACAGCTCCGGGCTGGCTCTTCAGGATCTCGCCGTAGCGACCGCTCTGCTGGATGCGGCGTCTTCGCGCGAGGGCCATCCTCCGCAGCCATCCGGCTAGCACGTACCGCGGCCCCGATGACCAGACGCCATCGCACCCGCGCGATCACCATCCGCTCCGCGTCGGGTGCGGACTGCTCGTGCACGACCTCGACGACGGAGCATCATGGATCACCTCAATCCGTTGGGCACGTACCTCCGCGCGCGTCGAGGCCTCGTCTCGCCTGAGTCCGTCGGGATCAGGGCGTCGACGCGGCGGCGGGTCCCCGGTCTGACGCGGGAGGAGCTGGCGGTCACCGCGGGCATCAGCGTCGAGTACTACACGCGGCTCGAGCAGGGGAAGGATCGACGCCCGTCCGCTCAGATCGTCTCCGCGCTCGCGTCCGCGCTGCACCTCGACACGGCCGCGACCGCATTCCTGTCCGAGCTGGCGCGAGACAGCGTGTCCTCGGGCGAGGCGCTGGAGGCGGACGATGTTCCCGAAGGCGTCCTGCAGCTGTTGTCGATCTGGCGGTCCACGCCGGCGTTCGTCATCGGCCGGTTCGGGACCGTGCTCGCCGCCGCACCTGCCGTGGCCGAGCTCACGCCGGCGTGCCGCCCCGGTGCCAACATGTTCCGCGAGATCTTCCTCGCTCCGGAGTCGAGAAGCCGCTACGTCAACTGGCATGCCTTCACGGTGGTGCTGGTCGCCGCCCTTCGGGCGGCAGCGGGCCGCGACGTCGAAGCGCAGCAGCTCGTCGCACTGGTCGCGGAACTCGAACGGGAGAGTCCGCGCTTCCGTGAGCTGTGGCATCGGCACGATGCGATGCCGGCGAGCGGCGGTCGCACCGTCATCCGCCACCCCACGGAGGGGCTGATCGAGTTGCAGGTGCACACCTTGACGCTCGCCACGTCGGCGCTCTCGGTGGTGGTGTACCACGCCGAGCCCGGCAGTACCGACGAGGCTGCGATCCTCCGCCTGGTCGCCCGGGCCGATCCCGATCCCATCGGTGCGGCGGAGGATGCCTGACCCTGCGGGGGCTACCACCACTGCGGCCACGACACGCAGCGGCGTCGTTCCTACGGTGGTCACAGCCCCGGAACGGGGAACAGCCGGTGTCGATGACGCCCGAACGAAAGACAGATCTCATGCGAATCCTCAACCGCCGCACCATCACCGGCGCGCTCATCTCGGGGGCAGCCGTCGTGCTGACCGTGGGAGCGCTGGCCGCTCCGGCAGACGCGGCCGGTCTGCGCCGTCCCGCTCCGCTCCCCACCCCGGTCGTGACGTCGACCCCCGCGCCGGCTCCCTCGAGCTCGCCGGCCGCCGCTCCCATCGAGGTGACGGGCACCGTGACCCATCTGGGCGCGAACTTCTCCGCGGGCGGCTACGCCCGCGTCGCCTACGCGGTGAAGACGACCGCTGCCGGGGTCTACACGGTCCGGTACACGACCGACGTCGCGGGCAGCGCCGTCAACACGACGATCGACGGGGTGTCGCTCGCGCAGGTCGTCGTCGGGACGGCCGCGCCGGTCACGACCAGCACGTTCACGCTCGCGCCCGGTGTGCACTCCATCGCCACGCAGTCGCCTGACGGGTACGGCTCGACGACCATCGATCTGGTCCGCGTCGGCTGAGGTCCGCGAAGCGTCCCGGCGCACATCGGGTGCGCCGGGACCTCCGCGGTACTGCTCCGGGCGTCGATCGGCATCGGGTGAGCTCCGTGGCGGTCAGCTCACCCCTCGCGCATCGGGGGTGAGCATCGAGGCGATCGTGCGGGGCAGCAGGGGGAGGAGCCCGGGCGCCACCGCCGGACTGAACAGGTACCCCTGCACCAGGTCGCAGCCGAGCCGCTCCACCATGCGGAGCTGCTCGAACGTCTCCACGCCCTCGGCGACCACGCGGAGGTCGAACGCGCGCGCCAGGATGATCATCGCCTCGAGCACCGCGGTGCCGCCCTCCATGGCCTGCTGCACGAAGGTCTTGTCGATCTTGATCTGCGTCGCCGGCATGGTGCTGAGCCGCGACAGGCTCGAGTACCCGGTGCCGAAGTCATCGAGCGCGATGGCGATGCCGGCTGCGTGCAGTTGGTGCAGCTCGACGTCGACGGCGTCATGGTCGACGATCTGCTTCGATTCGGTCACCTCCACCGAGATGCGCCGGAGGATGCTCGCGTCGTGGGAGAACCGCTGCAGGAACCGCGCCGCGTACCCCGGTGACAGCTGCACGGCCGAGACGTTCACGTGGACGACGACCTGCGGCGAGGCCGCGAACCGGACGAGGACCCGTTCCACCTCGCCGAGGATCTGGTCGCCGAGCGCATGGATGAGTCCGTTCCCTTCCGCGATCGGGATGAACACGCTGGGTGGCACGATCCGTCCGTCGGTGGTCGTCCACCGAGCGAGGGCCTCGAGGCCGCTCAGCTCGCCCGTCGCGAGGTCGTACAGCGGCTGGAAGTGCGCGGCGATGCGGTCCTCTGCGAGCGCGGCGTACATCTCTCCGTCCAGACGGAGCGCCTCGAGCGAGCCCGTGACGTGCTGGCGACCGTCCCGCCGGTCCTTGTTCAGCCTGAGGTCGTGATCGGCGGCCAGGATCAGGGCCTCCGCCGCGGCATCGGCGTCGCCTCCTGCGCCGCCGTGGACGGCGGACCCGAACGTCGCGCTCGGGTGGACCGCCTCACCGCCGATCTCCACCGGCTGGCGGAGGAGGGCGTCGAGGCGGGCGACGATGGCGCTCGCGGACTGCGGATCGTGTCGCGGAGGCACCGCCACGAGGAAGTGGTCGGCGTAGGCGCGCGCGACGAGCGCGTCCTCCGGAACGGCGTCGAGGAGCCGGGACGCGACCACGCGGAGCAGTGCCGTCCCGCACCGCAATCCGAGGAACTCGTTCACGAGGTGGAAGTTGTTCAGATCGCAGCTGATGACGGTCCACGGGGCGGCTCCGTCCGCGCCGAGCAGGCACGTGAGCGCCCCGACGAAACCGACCAGGCTGAGCGCGGTCGTCTGCGCATCCGTGCGCCGCTCCGCCCTGTTCGCCGGTCCGAGACGGATCGGTCGCGGGAGTCGGCGCAGGTAGTACTGCACCACGCCACGCCCGCCGTCGCGCTCCCAGACCTCGCGGGCGCGGAGCGCCGGCGACCCTGCGGGAGCGGGCCCGACCGTGGAGCGATCGGCAGCCGAACCGTCGGCGTCCCCGCATGGTTTGACCAGCACTCGGCTCGTGCATGACGCATCCGGGACGACGTGGTCCGTCGCGCGAGCGTGCAGCGGTTCTCGGGACGCCGACCGTCGCGACACGCGCTCCGATTCCGGGTCCATCGAACCTCCGTTCCCTCCTCGACGTCCGGGCCGTCGTCCTCGGAAGGTACCGCGCTGTGCGATCTCAGCGCGAGAGTACGACGCGGAACGCGCGCGGAGGGGACATCGACGTCTGAGAAGCACCTGGGAGTGTGACGCGCACCACATCCTCCTCGAAACGTGCAACTTCTGCCCCTTCCGGGGCTCACCAGACGATCAGCCGGTGGCGCGTCCGCTCGCGGCGGCCAGCACCACGACCGGTGCGTCGACCCTCGGGAGGTCGCGGGACCGCAGCGCACGGGTGGTCCGCGCTGTCCCCGTTCGGGCTGTCGGGCCGGCTCCGATGACGGCAGGGCAGACTCGCACCGGTGTCCTCTCGTACCGTCCTGATCGCAGGGGCCAGCATCGCCGGCCCCGCACTGGCGTACTGGCTGCGCCGCTACGGCTGGGAGCCGGTCGTGGTCGAACGTGCGCCGCAGCTGCGTGACGGCGGTCAGAACATCGACGTCCGCGGCGCCGGCCGCGAGGTCGCCAGGCGGATGGGTGTGGAGGACGCGATCCGCGCCGCGAACACGGGGGAGCTGGGCACCCGCTTCGTCGGTCGCGACGGAGCGGCGATCGCCGAGTTCCCGGCGGGGACGTCGGACACCGACGGCGCGACGGCCGAGCTCGAGATCCTCCGCGGCGACCTCGCCCGGCTGCTCGTCGACCGGCTCGACGGGATCGAGACCGTGTTCGGTGACCGCATCACCGCGCTCGACGACGTCGGCGACCACGTCACGGTGACGTTCGAGCACGGGGCGGCCCGCGACGTCGATCTCGTGATCGCCGCCGATGGGATCAACTCGAGCACGCGGAGCCTCGTCTTCGGCGACGAGGTCGTGATCCGGTCGCTCGGCCTCTACACGGGGTGGTTCACCGTTCCCCGGACCGATGACGACGACCCGTGGTGGCGCTGGTACAACGCACCCGGCGGCCGGAGCGTCACCCTGCGACCGGACGCCGCAGGCACGACCCGCGCCGCGCTGTCGTTCGTCTCGACGACGACGGGGTACGAGCAGCGGTCCGTCGACGACCAGCGCGCGCTCCTCCGGACCGTGTTCGCCGACGCGGGGTGGCAGGCCGAGCGCGTGCTCGCGGCCATGGACGGCGCCGAGGACTTCTATTTCGAGCGCGTCGCGCAGGTGCACGCCCCTCGCTGGAGCAGCGGCCGGATCGCACTGACCGGCGACGCCGCGTACTGCGCGTCCCCGGTCAGCGGGATGGGTACCAGCCTCGCGCTGACCGGCGCCTACGTCCTCGCCGGCGAGCTGGCCGCGCATCACCACCATCAGGATGCGTTCCGCGGGTACGAGCGGATCATGCGGCCCTACGTCGACCAGGCGCAGAAGCTGCCGCCCGGCGTGCCCGCGATCGCGCACCCGCGGACGGCGCTCGGTCTCGCCGCGTTCCGCACGGCCCTGCGGCTCGGAGCGTCCCCGGTCGTCGGCAGGATCACCCGCGGCCTCTTCGCGCCGCCGGCCGACAGGATCGACCTGCCCGACTACGCCCATCTCGACGTCGGCTGACGACTCGCGCCGCGCACGATGCTGGACGGCGCTCATGGCCTTCCGGCGGACTGCCTAGCTGCCGGGCAGGGCTGCGATCGCGGCCGCGAGATCCGCTCGGTTGTAGCTCGCTCCCGGGTTCGTCGTCACGTGCGAGTACCGGACGATGCCGTCCGTGTCGAGGAGGATGCCGCCGGACTGCTGGATCGCGCCGAAGGCCTTCTTGAGCAGCCCGGCCTCGGCGTGCGGGGTTCCCTCCGTGCCCACGACGACCGGGAACGGGATGTCGCGCTTCGCCTTCCAGACCTTCGCGGCGGCGGCGTCCTCGGGCACGGCGACGACGACCTGCACGTGCGCGGCGTCGAACTCCGCCTTCTGCGAGGCGAGCGTGCGGACGGCCGAGTTGCACTGCGCGCAGCTGAGCGCACGCATGAAGTACACGAACACGTTGTCGGTCCCGCGGTAGGACTCGAGGTCCAGCGGTGTGCCGTCCGCCTCGCGCACATCGAGATGCAGGGTGGAGCCGACTTCGAGCGACATGGTGGCCTCCTGGCCGATCGTGATTGCCACCAGCGTGGCATGGCGGACGGGACGGCCCGTGCCGGTCAGCGCGAGCGACCGCTGACGACCCCGGACACCAGCACGTGCAGCAGCGGCAGCGCGGAGACGGACATGAGCACGGTGCCGAGTGCGGCTTCGGTGGTGTGCAGGAGCGCACCGCCGAGCAGCAGGCCGAAGAACAGGAACGCGGACACCATGCGGCTGACCGCCCCCTCCAAGCGGCGGATCTGCCGGTCGAGACGCGGGGTCTCGACGGCGATCTCGCCGTTCTCGAGCCGGCTGGCGAGACCGTCGATCCGGCGGGGGAGTCGAGCGGTGACACCGAGGGTGGCGACCGCCTCGTTCGCGAACGACGTGATCACGTTGCCGCGTTCCTCCCGCAGCAGCTGATCCGCGTAGGGCTCGACGGCGTTCCAGATGTTGAACTCCGGGTCGAGCGTGCTGCACAGGCCGGAGATCAGCGAGATCGCGCGGATCACGAGCAGGAAGTGCTCCGGCAGCTGGAACGGCAGGACCCGGATGGTCTCGCCGAACTCCCTCGCGAACGCCTGCATCTCCCGCGGGTCGACGTTCTGCAGATCGGTGAAGGCGACACCGCCGAACCGGGCGAACAGCGCCGACATCACGCGCTCGAGCTCACGGGTGTCTGCGGAGGGGAGCAGCACGCCGAGCTGGCGCATGCTGTCGACGAGCCGCCGACCGTCCCGCGACGCGACCGCGATCAGGAAGCCCTGCAGATCGCGGCGCAGGGTGTCGGGGATCTCGCCCATCATCCCGAAGTCCACGAACGTGAGGACCCAGCGGCGGTCGTCGTCCCCGGTCGCCTCGACCGGCGTGACGAAGATGTTTCCGGGGTGCGCGTCGCCGTGGAAGAAGCCCTGCACGAACAGCTGGTCGAACATCACGTTGGCGAACTCGATCGCGACCTCGGACGGGTCGATTCCGGCCGCGCGCAGCGCGACGAGGTCGTTGACCTTGATGGCGCTGACGTCCTCGAGGGTCAGCACCCGCCTCGTGGCCCGCTCCCACGCGATACCCGGCACGCGCACGCGCTCGTCGCCCTCGAACTGGTCGGCGAACCGCTCGGCGCTGCCCGCCTCGTGGAGGTAGTCGACCTCCTCCAGGGACGTCTCCGCGAACTCCTCCGCGAGGGCGGGCAGGTCGACACGGCGCGAGACGAGCGCGACCCGGTTCAGCCGTCGGGCGACGAGCCGCAGCGCGGAGAGGTCGATGTCGACGATCCGCTCGATGCCCGGCCGCTGGATCTTCACGACGACGTCGGCGAACCCGGTGTCGTCGGCTCCGGCGGGGCGCAGCCGCGCGCGGTGCGCCTGCCCGAGTGACGCGGCGGCCAGCGGCGTCGACTCGAAGCTCGCGAACGCCTGGTCGAGCGGCATGCCCAGCTCCCGCTCGGCGAGGGCGCGGATCGCTCCGAAGTCCTCCGGCCGGACGGAGTCCTGCAGGCCCTCGAGCTCGCGGGTGACCTCGGGAGGGAGCACGTCGAGGCGGGATGACAGGAACTGCCCGACCTTGATCATCAGGCCGCCGAGGTCGGTCGCGAGCGCGAAGAAGTTGCGGGCCATCCGCTGCCACCGGCGCGTACGGCCCCGAGCGCCGAGGGCGGTCAGGCCGATGCGGGGCAGGAAGAGCTCGAACCACCAGTTCTCGACCATGTAGCGCGTCGCGAACCGCATGATGCGGCGGTACCTGGCCCGCCCGATGCGGTCGGACCGGTCGGGGGTGCCTCGACGCAGCGCGCGCTCCGCCACCACCTAGCTCCGGGCGAGGATCGCGAGGATCCGGCGCCGCGCGTCGTCGAGCGCCGCGACGATCTCCGCGTTCTGGCCGGCCGTCGCGGTCTGCGCCGCGAGCGCCGTCGCCTGCGCGAGCTGCCCGGCGGACCTCGCGATCCCACCGCGTCGCCCGGATCCGCGCGGACCCGCGGGCTGCTCGGCAGCGGGACGGTTCCGGACCGCTTCGGCAGCGGCGTGCCCGGCGGTCGTGAGCGTCCAGGTCTTGCTGCCGTCCGTCTCGGCCGCCGTGACGAGCCCTTCGTCGGCCAGCAGCTGCAGGGTCGGGTAGACCGCGCCGGCTCCCGGCGTGGGGTCGTCATGCCCGCGCTCCTGCAGCGTGCGCACGATCTGGTAGCCGGTGGCGGGGCGCTCGGCGAGGACGGTCAGCACCGCGCCGCGGACGTCGTCCCGCTCCGGGCGGACAGCGGATCGCGGGCGGCCGGGGGACCGCAGCTGATCGAGCACCTCGCGGGCGCCGGCGATTCCGCCCGCGATGTCGACACGGGGTCGATCCCCGAAGGAGTTGCTGGTCGACGACCTGTTCATGGCCCGCTTTCGTGATCCGCGCTCGCACACACGCGAGGCGTTCCGACGATACATCGCTCACGTCGGGCCGCCTGCCGGAGCGTCGTCCCTGCCAGGGGGCGTGAAGGTGGTCCGGTCCTCGGCATCCCGGCCGGCCGGCCGGACCGAGCATGCAGATCCCGCTGACCTAGTCTCCGGACATGGCTCGTCGTAACCCGCTCACCGATCTGCGCGAGACCATGGGCAAGGTCGGCGACCAGCTGCGGCAGCCGAGTCGCGAAGGGGTCGGCGAGCTGGTCGGGGACCTCCTCGGCGGCCGCGCCGCGCCCGCTCGTCCGCTGCCGGTCATCCAGGCGGAGCTCGACGCGCTGGTCGGGCTGGCGACCGTCAAGGAGCAGGTGCGGGCGCTCGTCGCGTTCCTCCAGGTGCAGGCGAGCCGGAAGGCGCAGGGCCTCCCGGAGGTCGCGACCTCGCAGCACCTCGTCTTCCTCGGCAACCCCGGCACCGGCAAGACCACGGTCGCGCGACTCCTCGCGGAGATGTACCGATCGGTGGGCCTCCTGCAGAAGGGGCACCTCGTCGAGGTGGACCGCGCCGCGCTCGTCGGCCAGTACGTCGGCGCCACCGCCATCAAGACCGACCGGGTGATCCGGCGGGCGCTCGACGGCGTGCTCTTCATCGACGAGGCGTACTCGCTGTCGCCGGAGGGGGACGGCCGCGTCGACTTCGGCCCGGAGGCGATCGAGGTCCTGCTGAAGCGGATGGAGGACCACCGCCACCGGCTGGTGGTGATCGTGGCCGGCTATCCGCGGCTGATGGAGTCGTTCCTGCTCTCCAACCCGGGCCTCCGCTCCCGGTTCGCTCGGGAGATCCGGTTCCCCGACTACTCGATCCTCGAGCTCGAAGCGATCTTCGCGAACACCCTCGCGCGGCACGAGTACACGCTCGAACCCGGCGCGGACGAGACGCTCCGGCGGATCCTGAGCGGTGTCCGCCGCGGTGAGGACGCCGGCAACGCGCGCTTCGTCCGTACGCTGTTCGAGCAGTCGCTGAGCCGGCAGGCGCTGCGGCTCAGCAGTCGGGGCGATGGGGATCTCGGGTCGCTCGACCGGGCGGACGTGACCACGCTCACCGCCGAGGACATCGCGGAGGCCGCCCGATCGCTCGGCGCAGAGCCCGGGTCGCGCTGGCGGCGCTGGCTGGGCTGACCGCTCGTCTCAGCCGATGCGGGAGTGCTCGCCGAGGGAGTGCCACGCGCGGTTGTGGTACACGAGCGGGGCTGCGTCGCCGGCCTCTGTGGGCAGCTTCGCCTGCAGCGCGTGGACCGCGATGACGACGGAGGTGCCCGCCTCCATCCGGCTCACCACCTTGCCGCGGATCCAGGCGTGCGCCGCCGGAAAGTAGGGCTCGCCGGTGACGAGGCGGTCCCAGATCGACCGGTCGGCGAAGCGGTCGATGCCGCTCGTCGCGCAGAGCTTCGCGAGGTCGAGCTGGTCGGCGCCGAGCAGGTGCACGATCACCGTCTCCGCGCGCTGCAGGGTCGGCGCGGACGACGACCGGTCCGAGATCGAGAAGACGAGCAGGGGCGGCTCGGCGCTGACCGAGAAGACGGAGGTGGCGGTGAGGCCGACCGGCCCGTCGCCCGCATCCGCGGTCACCACCGCGACACCGGCTGCGTGGTTGCGGAACGCGAGCTTGAAGTCGTCGGCGGACAGCCCACCGAGCACGCCGAACGACGGGTGGTCGGAGATGCTGTCCTGGCGTTGCGCGTCCGGTCCGCTCATAGGCCCCAGCTTCGTCGCGATCGGGCCGCACGCCAAACCGCGTTGCGGCGCATGACTCTTCGCGGTTCAGGCTCGTCTCGCGACACGCCGTCTTCCGGAGGCGCGGAGCACGGCGAGTCGCGAAACCGGCCTGATCCGCGAAAAGTCAGAGCATGCCGACGGCGGTGATCCTCAGGACCGGTTCGCCCGCCTCGTCGGAGGCGGCGAGGTCGATGGTCGCGCTGATGCCGAAGTCGTGGTCGCCAGCCGGGTCGTCGAGGATCTGCCGCACGCGCCACTCCGTCGGCGTCTCGGCGACGAGCAGCATCGCCGGCCCGCGCGCGTCCGGGCCCGTGCCGATGGTGTCGTGCTCGTCCCAGTACGGGTCCATCGCCGCTGCCCACGCGTCGGCGTCGAAGCCGGAGGGGGCGTCGAGCTCGCCGAGCAGCGCCCAGCGCCCGAGCGCCGCGAGCTGCACCCGCCGGAAGAGCTCGTTGCGCACCATGACGCGGAACGCCCGCACGTTCGCGGTCAGCCGGCGCGGCGCGGGCGGCACGATGACGCCCTCCTCGTCGTGGACGGTCGGGTTGCTCAGCTCCTCCCACTCGTCGACGAGGGAGGAGTCGACCTGCCGGATCAGCTCGCCGAGCCACTCGATGAGATCCTGCAGCTCCTCGTTCTTGATGTCGTCCGGGATCGTCTGCCGCGCCGCGCGGAACGCGTCGGAGAGGTACCGGAGGACCAGCCCCTCCGATCGCGACAGCCTGTAGAACGCGCAGTACTCCCCGAACGACATCGCGCGCTCGACCATGTCGCGCACGACGGACTTCGGTGACAGCGCGAAGTCCCGCACCCACGGCTGCGACGTGGCGTAGGTCTCGAAGGTGGCCTCGAGCAGCTCCTGCAGCGGCTTCGGGTGCGTGACGGCTTCGAGCAGCTCCATCCGCTCCTCGTACTCGATCCCCTCCGCCTTCATCGCCGCGACCGCGTCGCCGCGTGCCTGGAACTGCTGCTGGCCGAGGATCTGCCGCGGATCGTCGAGCGTCGCCTCGAGCACCGAGATCACGTCGAGCGCGAACGTCGGCGAGTCGGGATCGAGCAGGTCGAACGCGGCGAGCGCGAACGGGGACAGGGGCTGGTTCAGTGCGAAGTTCGGCTGCAGCTCGACCGTGAGGCGGATCGTGACACGACCATCGGCGTCCGGGGTCTGCTGCACGACGCCCGCCTCCCGCAGCGTGCGGTAAACGCCGAGCGCACGGCGCGCGAGCTGCAGCTGGCGCCGCCACGGCTCGTGGTTGTCGAACACCAGCGAGTGCACGTTCGCGAACACATCGCCGCCGCGGGCGATGACGTTCAGCAGCATCGCGGAGGTGATCTGCAGGTGCGAGGTCAGCGTCTCGGGCTCGGCGGCGATCAGCTTGCGGAAGCTCGGCTCGCCCCAGGACACGAAGCCTGCCGGCGCCTTCTTCGAGACCCACTTGCGCTTCTTCTTCGGGTCGTCGCCCATCTTCGCGAGCGCCTTGCGGTTCTCCGACTCGTGCTCGGGCGCCTGCACGACCACGGTGCCCGCGGTGTCGAACCCGGCGCGGCCGGCGCGACCGGCGACCTGATGGAACTCGCGCGCGGTCAGCTGCCGGGTGCGGGTGCCGTCGTACTTCGTCAGCGCGCTGAGCAGCACGGTGCGGATGGGGACGTTGATCCCGACGCCGAGCGTGTCGGTGCCGCAGATGACCCGCAGCATGCCCTGCTGCGCCAGCTGCTCCACGAGCCGCCGGTACTTCGGCAGCATCCCGGCGTGGTGCACGCCGATGCCGAGTCGCAGGAGGCGGTTCAGCGCGCGGCCGAAGACGGTGGTGAAGCGGAAGCCGCCGATCACCTCCGCGATCCGGTCCCGCTGCTCCCGCGTCGCGACCTGCGCGCTCGCGAGCGCCTGCGCCCGCTCGAGCGCGGCCGCCTGCGAGAAGTGCACGATGTAGACCGGTGCCTGATCCGAGTGCAGCAGCTGGTCGATGGAGTCGTGGATCGGCTCCAGCTCGTAGACGTAGTGCAGCGGGACCGGCCGTTCGACGCCGGTGACGCTCGCGGTCTCGCGCCCGGTCCTGCGGGTGAGGTCCGCAGCGAGCGAGGTCACGTCGCCGAGCGTCGCCGACATCAGCACGAACTGCACGTGGGGGAGGGTCAGGAGGGGGACCTGCCACGCCCAGCCGCGGGCGGGGTCCGCGTAGAAGTGGAACTCGTCCATCACGACCTGGTCGACGGGCGTCGCCGGCCCGTGCCGCAGCGCCAGGTTGGCGAGGATCTCGGCGGTGCAGCAGATGATGCGGGCATCCGGGTTGACGGAGGAGTCGCCGGTGACCATGCCGACGTTCGCGGCGCCGAACACGTCGACGAGTGCGAAGAACTTCTCACTGACCAGGGCCTTGATCGGCGCGGTGTAGTAGCTCCGCTTGCCCTGCGACAGCGCGGTCGCGTGGGCGCCGATCGCGACGAGGGACTTCCCGGTGCCGGTCGGGGTGGACAGGATCAGGTTCGCGCCGGAGACGATCTCGATCATCGCCTCCTCCTGCGCCGGGTACAGCGCGAGCCCGCGATCCTCCGCCCACTCGGTGAAGGCGGCGAACGCCGCGTCCTCGTCGACACCGCCCCCCGGCAGCGGCGGCGGCATGAGGTCCAGGAGCGAGGCGTCGATGCGCCCAGTCTCCCAGGGACCGGTGCGCACCACGGCAGGACTCAGCGCCGCCTTCGGCGGGAGCGACGAGCTGCCTTCGCCGCGGATCGTCACCGCGAGCAGCGCCCGTCCCGTCACGACCGGTACGTGTTCCTCGGTGCGTCGTCGGAGGCGCTGCCTACAGTGCCGTCGTGACCCTGTTGCCTGCATCGGACCTCGACGACGTGGTCCCGTGGGTCGTGCGGCACCTCGGCGACCTCGCGCTCGAGGGCGCCGACGGCGTGGCCGCCTCCCGGCGGTTCGTCGGCGGGCAGACCGCGGCGGACGACGCGCTCGCCGGGTTCGACGTCCGCGGCTACGCGAGCGACCGCAACGAGGTGCTGCCGGTGGACGCGCGGGGCGCGAGCGGGCTCTCGCCGTACATCCGGCACGGACTGCTGCCGCTGCCGCAGGTGTGGGAGCACGTCGGAGGCGGCCCCGCGCGCGACGTGGCGAAGTTCCGCGACGAGCTGCTCTGGCAGGAGTACGCGCGGCACGTGTACGCGCGGGTCGGCCGGCGGATCGCGCAGCCGCTCCGCCGCGAGCCCGCCGTCGGTGCCGGGTGGTCCGGCGAGGCGTACCGCGAGGACATGGCCTGCATGGCCGCGGTCCGGGACGAGCTGGTGGAGGACGGCTGGCTCGTCAACCAGACCCGGCTGTGGGCGGCCTCGCAGTGGACGGTGCGGGCCGGCGCCGACTGGCGGGAGGGCGAGCGGGCGCTCTATCGGCACCTCGTCGACGGATCGTCCGCGGCGAACGGCGTCGGGTGGCAGTGGGCCGTGGGGTCCGGCACCGGCAAGCCCTACGGGTTCAGCCGCTGGCAGGTGGAGAAGCGCGCGCCCGGCCTCTGCGCCTCCTGCGTCCTGCATCGCGCATGCCCGGTGCAGGAGTTCCCATCGGCGCAGCCGGGGGAGCAGGTGCCGGACGTGCCCGGCCTCGCCGCGGACCACGCGCCCGAGGTCACGGCCGGTCCGCTGACCGCCGAGGTCTCGGGACCGCCGGACGCGGTCTGGCTGACCGCCGAATCCCTGGGCGACGCGGATCCGGCGCTCGCGGCCCACCCCGATGCGCCGGTGGTCTTCGTGTTCGACGAGCCGCTGCTGCGCGGGCTGAAGCTCTCGGGGAAGCGGCTCGTGTTCCTCGCCGAGTGCCTCGCCGACCTCGCCGAGCGCAGGCACGTGGAGGTGCATCGCGGCGCGATCCCGGAGGTGCTGGCCGGGCGGCCGCTCGCGGTCACCTGGGCTCCGGTGCCCGGCTTCCGCACCCGCTCGGCGCGCCTCGACGTGGTCGCGCTGCACCCGTGGCCGTGGCTCCGCCGACCGGCGGGTGGTTCGGCCCGCTCGTTCACCGCCTGGATCGAGCGCCACGGCGGCAGCCCGGGATCGGCGCACCGCCCAGCCAGGCGCCCACGCCGCTGAACGAGAGAGGTGGTCAGCCGGTGTTCTGCAGGCCGGCCGCGACACCGCTGACGGACAGCAGGAGGAGGCGCTGCAGCTCCGGGTCGGGCGGCGCGCCCTCCGGTGCCTCCCGCAGCTCGCGGAGCGCTCGCAGCTGCAGCAGCGACAGGGCGTCGACGTACGGGCTGCGCATCTTGACCGCGCGCTGCAGCACCGGCTTGTTCGCCAGCAGCTCGCCGCCGCCCGACAGGCGCACCACCCAGTCGCGCGTCAGGTCCATCTCCGCGAGCACCAGGTCGGCGAGGTCGTGACGGTCGCCGAGCGCCAGGTAGTGCCGGGCGATGCGGCCGTCGGCCTTCGCGAGGCTCATCGCGACGTTGTCGACCATGGTGCGGAACAGCGGCCAGTCCCGGTACGCCTCGGCGAGCAGCGCCTCGTCGCCGACCGCCTCCAGCGCGCTGCCGAGACCGAACCAGCCGGTCAGGTTGATCCGCGCCTGCGTCCACGAGAACACCCACGGGATCGCCCGGAGGTCCTCGAGCGACTCGACGGAGAGGCCGCGGCGTGCGGGCCGGGAGCCGAGCGCGAGCAGCCCGATCTCCTCCATCGGCGTCACGGTCGCGAACCACGCCGCGAAGCCCGGTGCCTTCACGAGCGCGAAGAACCGCTCGCGGCTGGTGGCGTCCATCGTCGCGGCGACGTCGGCGAACCGGGTCGCCGCCTCCTCGTTGCGCGTCTCGATGGAGGGGGAGGAGGCGAGCAGCACCGCCGCAGCCACCTGGTCGATGTGCCGCATCGCGATGTCGCTGCCGCCGTAGCGGGCGAAGATCACCTCCCCCTGCTCGGTCAGCTTGAAGCGGCCGTCGACCGAGTGCGGCGGCTGGGCGAGGATCGCCGAGTTCGCCGGGCCGCCGCCGCGGCCGAGCGCGCCGCCGCGGCCGTGGAAGAGGGTCAGTTCGATGTCGTTGTCGCGCGCCCAGACGGCGATGCCCTGCTGCGCCTCGTAGAGCGCGAGGGTCGCGGCGACCGGCCCGACGTCCTTCGAGGAGTCGGAGTAGCCGAGCATCACCTCGAGCCGGCGGCCGGTCTCGGTCAGGCGCGCGGCGAACTCGGGATGCCCGATGATCTCGGCGAGGATCCGCGGTGCCGCCTGCAGGTCCGCGAACGTCTCGAACAGCGGGATGACGTCGAGCACCGGCGGCGTGCCGGCCGGGCCGACCGCGGCGCGGGCGAGCCGGTGCACGTTCGCCAGGTCCTCGGCCGAGCGGGTGAACGACACGATGTAGCGGCCGGCAGCGCGCGGGCCGTGACGCTGCTGGATCTGCGCGACCGTGCGGATGACCTGCAGCACCTCCTCGGCCTGCTCGCCGAGCGGGCCACCGGCCTCGATCTCGGCCAGCACCTTCGCGTGCAC
>NZ_CAXTHO010000067.1:0-15614 GCF_964244015.1 uncultured Amnibacterium sp.
AGCTGGTACTGGGCGGCGGGCTTCGCGGAGGCGCTGGGGCTCGAGCCCGACCGGGAGCTGCTGGCGGTCGCGGCGCTGCTGCACGACATGGGGCTGGCGGAGGAGTTCGACGCCGTCCGGGTGCCGTACGAGATCGCGGGCGGCCACGTCGCTGCGGTGTTCGGCGCCGGAGCCGGCTGGTCCGGCGCGCAGCGGCAGCGCCTGATCGAGGTGATCGAGCGGCACAACTGGCCGGAGGTCGACCCCGCGTTCGACGTGGAGGGCCACCTCCTCGAGATCGCGACGGGGCTCGACATCTCCGGCGCACGTCCGGACGTCCTGCCGCGCGAGTACCTGGACGAGGTGCTGACCGCGTTCCCGCGCGGAACGCTGGCCGCCGACTTCGGCGACCGCGTCGCGGAGCAGGCCGAGCGCAAGCCGACCTCCCACGCCGCCCGCCTCCTGTCCGGCGGCCTCCGCGCGAAGCTCACCGCGAACCCGCTCGAGCGCCCCTGACTCTCCGTTTTGTAG
Source organism: uncultured Amnibacterium sp. (assembly GCF_964244015.1). Classification (NCBI taxonomy): domain Bacteria; kingdom Bacillati; phylum Actinomycetota; class Actinomycetes; order Micrococcales; family Microbacteriaceae; genus Amnibacterium; species uncultured Amnibacterium sp. Next base: position 511 of record NZ_CAXTHO010000067.1, read on the forward strand.
GCACGACGTGCCTACAAAACGGAGAGTCAGAGCAGGGATTCGACGCGCTCGAGGGCCTCGGCGTCGAGTGCGCGCTCGAGCGCCTCGTGGACCGGGTCCCACTCCGCCTTCGAGCGGGGCGCGACGATCGTCGAGGCGACCGCGGGCGTACTCAGCAGCCAGGCGAGCGCCAGACCCTCGAGCGTCAGGTCGAGGTCGCGCGCGAGGGTCCGGAGGGCGATGAGCCGCTCGAGCTCGGCGTCGATCGGGGTGTCCCGGGGTGCGCCGAACCGGATCGCCTCGGCGGCGCTCTCCTCCGCCGCCACGTTCCTGGCGGTCAGCCGGCCCGCGCCGAGCGGCGCTCCCGCGACCACCGCGACCCCTTCACCGGCTGCGAGCGGAGCGAGGTCCCGCAGCGCGTCCCGCTCCAGCAGGTTCAGGCGCACGCGCACGAACGACGGCCGCGGCAGCTCGAGCCGGTCGGCCTCCGCGAGCAGCCGCTCGAGCGACCACGCGTCGGCGTCGCCCGCGCCCCAGCCGACGAGGCGACCGGACTCGATCGCGGCGGCGAGCGGCTGCAGGGTCTCCTCGATCGGCGTCTCGTCGTCGGCGCCGCGCAACCAGGCCAGGTCGATCCGGCCGAGCCGCCGGGAGCCGGCGGCGAGGTGCGATTCGAGCAGCACGGGCGTGAGGTCGCTGCCGCGGCCCCGCCCGACGACCGCGCCCAGCCCCGAGAGCACCACGATCCCCTCCGGCTGCCGCTCCTCGAGCCAGCGCCCGGCGGCGGATTCCGCGCCTCCGGTGCCGTCCGCGGCGTCGAGCGCGCGGATGCCCGCGTCCCAGCCCTCGTCGAGCAGCTCGACCGCGGCCTTGACCGGCGTCGGCAGCGGCGCGGACCCCGTCGTGAACGCGGTGAGCTCGAGGCCGGCGACGGCGGTGGTGCGCATGCCGCGACGGTAGCCGCGTCGGAGGGGCCCGCTTGACTGCGCAGGTGGACATCGCCGCACTCGCCGACCGCCTCGAACGCATCTCGATCGGTTACGCGGCGCGGGAGGGGATCGACCGGAACGACGACTGGTTCCTCCTGAAGCTCGTGGAGGAGCTGGGGGAGCTCACGCAGATGCAGCTGGCTCGCACGGGTCGCAGCAAGGACCGCGGTCTCGATGCGGAGCAGCTCGACGCGCGGCTGGCTGAGGAGTGCGCCGATGTGCTCGGCCACGTCCTGCTGTTCGCGCGGCGCAACGGGATCGACCTCGACGCCGCGCTCGACGCGAAGTGGTTCCGGTGGGAACGGCTCGCCTGACGCTGCCGACAGCAGAACCGGTGGTCCGCCGCTCGGTCGGTGGCGAGGATCGGGACATGCGATTCCTGGTGCTGGGTGGGACGGCGTGGCTCGGCGCCGAGGTGGCTGCGGAGGCGCTTCGGCGCGGCCACGAGGTCGTCTGCCTGGCGCGGGGCGAGTCCGGGCCGGTGCCCGACGGGGCGACCCTGGTCCGTGCGGACCGTGACCGGCCGGATGCGTACGACCTGGTCACGGGCCACTGGGACGCGGTGGTCGATGTCGCCCGGCAGCCCGGCCACGTCCGTGGCGCGGTCGCCGCGCTGGACGCCGACCGGTACCTCCTCGTCTCGACGGGCAACGTCTACGCCGAGACCGCGCCGCTCCACCAGGACGAGACCGCCGCCCTCCTCCCGCCGCTCGAATCGGACCGATGGCGTCGATGGAGGAGTACGGCTCGGCGAAGGTCGCCTGCGAGCAGGCGGTGCTGGAGGTGTTCGGCGAGCGAGCCCTGATCGCCCGCGCCGGTCTGATCGGCGGTCCCGGCGACACCTCCGGTCGCTCCGGGTACTGGCCTTGGCGGTTCGCCCATCCGTCTGGTCCGCGGGTGCTCGTGCCGGACGCAGCCCGCCGATCGTCCGAGCTGATCGACGTCCGCGACCTCGCCGCCTGGCTGGTCAGCAGTGCGGAGCAGGGCGTCGGCGGCGTCTTCAACGCGGTCGGACCCGAGCTGCCGCTCGGTGAGCACCTGGCTGCCGCGCAGCGCGTCAGCGGGTTCACGGGCGACGTCGTGGCGGCGCCCGAGGCGTGGCTGGCCGAGCAGCACGTCGAGGAGTGGATGGGCCCGCGCAGCCTGCCGCTCTGGCTCGCCGACCCCGACTGGCAGGGGTTCGCGGCGAGGGACGGCGCGAAGGCGCGGGCCGCCGGCCTGACCCATCGCCCGCTCGAGGACACCCTGCGCGATGCGCTCGCGTGGGAGGAGACGGAGGAGGCGCACCCGCACGGCGCCGGACTCACCGACGACGACGAGCGCGCCCTCCTCCGCCTCCTCCTCGACACCTGAGCAGGCTGGAGGAGCACCTCGGCAGGCTCTCCTCGCTTCGGCAGGCCGTGGGCGGCCTCGCCAGCCTGCCGAAGTGCGCGCAGCCTGCCGACGTGCTCGGCGTCCGGCCTCCTCGCGGCGGAGCGACGCCGTAGAATCCCTGCCCTATGGCCACCTTCGGATCCCTGTCGGATCGCCTCACCGCCGCGCTCGCCAACCTCCGCGGCAAGGGCGTGCTCACGGCGAGCGACGTCGACGGCACGGTCCGGGAGATCCGCAGGGCGCTGCTCGACGCGGACGTGAACCTCGACGTGGTGAAGCAGTTTACCGCGAACGTGCGGGAGCGCGCGCTCGGCGCCGACCTGAATAAGGCGCTGAACCCCGCGCAGCAGGTCGTGCAGATCGTCAACGACGAGCTGGTCGGCATCCTCGGCGGGCAGCAGCGGCGCCTCGAGTTCGCGAAGACGCCCCCGACCGTGATCATGCTCGCGGGCCTGCAGGGTGCCGGCAAGACGACGCTCGCGGGCAAGCTCGCGAAGTGGCTCGAGAACGACGGTCACACCCCGTTGCTCGTCGCCGCGGACCTCCAGCGTCCGAACGCGGTGCAGCAGCTGCAGGTCGTCGGCGAGCAGGCGGGTGCCACGGTGTTCGCTCCCGAGCCCGGCAACGGCGTCGGCGACCCGGTCCGCGTCGCGAAGGACGCGGTGAAGTTCGCCCGCGACAAGCAGCACGACGTCGTCATCATCGACACCGCGGGCCGCCTCGGCGTCGACGCGGAGCTGATGAAGCAGGCCGCGAACATCCGCAAGGCGACGAACCCGGATGAGGTCCTGTTCGTCATCGACGCGATGATCGGGCAGGACGCGGTCGCGACCGCGAAGGCGTTCCAGGACGGCGTCGACTTCACCGGCGTCGTGTTGACGAAGCTCGACGGCGACGCGCGCGGCGGCGCGGCGCTCTCCGTCGCCTCGATGACCGGGCGACCGATCGTCTTCGCCTCCACCGGCGAGAAGCTCGAGGACTTCGAGCCGTTCCACCCGGACCGCATGGCGAGCCGGATCCTCGACCTCGGCGACATCCTCACCCTGATCGAGCAGGCGCAGTCCGCGTTCGACGAGGACGAGGCGCTCGAGCTCGCGGAGAAGATCGCGACCTCGACCTTCACGCTCGAGGACTTCCTGAAGCAGATGCAGCAGCTGCGCAACCGCGGCGGCCTGATGAAGATGATCGGGATGCTGCCGGGTGCCCGGCAGATGCGCGAGCAGCTCGACAACTTCGACGAGCGCGAGATCGTCCGCACGGAGGCGATCATCCAGTCGATGACGCCGGGGGAGCGGCAGAACCCGAAGCTGCTGAACGGCTCCCGCCGCCTCCGGATCGCCCGCGGATCCGGCATGACCGTCACCGACGTGAACCAGCTGGTGCAGCGGTTCGATCAGGCCTCCAAGATGATGAAGACCGTCGCGCGCGGTGGTGTGCCGCAGATCCCGGGCATGGGTCCGGTCGGGTACGCGGGCGGCGGCCGCAAGCAGGTCCAGAAGAAGAAGGGCTCGAAGTCGGGCAACCCGGCGAAGCGCGCGGCCGAGAACGCGGCGCTCGCCGAGGGTCGCTCGCTGAAGCCCGAGTCGGCGGGCGGCGCCGGCTTCGGGCTGGGATCCGGAGGCGCCGGCGCGGGCCAGCCGAGCCCGGAGGACCTGGAGAAGCTCCAGAAGCTCCTCGGCCGCTGAGCGGAGCAATCCAGCAGGACATTCTCGGTTCAGCAGGACGAATCCGGCGAGAACGTCCTGCTCGAGTGAAAAGATCCTGCTCGATTGCTCCTCGTCGCAGGCACCTTGATTCACGCCGTCCGGCAGAGCAGGAGGACCGATGACCACAGTGGTGATCGCGGGCGCATCGGGCTTCATGGGGAGGTGCCTCGTCGCAGACCGCCTGCGGGCGGGGGAGGAGGTGCGCACGATCGGCAGGTCGGGCGCGGACGCCTCGTGGGGCGACACGGCGGCGATCACCCGGCTGCTCGACGGCGCGGACCTGCTCGTGAACCTCGCGGGCAGGAGCGTGAACTGCCGGTACACCCCGGCGAACCGCGCCGAGATCCTCCGCTCCCGGGTCGACACGACCGCCGAGCTCGCGCGGGCGGTCGCAGCGACCTCGACCCCGCCCCCGCTCTGGATCAACTCCAGCACGGCCACGATTTATCGCCACGCGGACGATCGCCCGCAGACGGAGGCAACCGGCGAGCTGGGTGAGGGCTTCTCGGTCGGGATCGCGAAGGCGTGGGAGCGCGCGTTCTTCGAGCCGGACCTGCCGGGGGTCCGCCGGGTCGCTATCCGGACCGCGATCGTGCTCGGCTGTGGCAGCGTGATGGTGCCGCTGACGCGCCTGACCCGTTTCGGACTCGGCGGCGCCCAGCTCGACGGGCGCTGGCCCGGCACGCCCGCCCGTCTCGCCGCCGGGGTCCACCATCGCTACCGGCCGACCTCCTCCGGTGGCAGGCAGCGGTTCTCCTGGGTGCACATGGACGACGTGCTCGCCGCGGTCACCTTCCTCCGGGAGCACGAGGAGCTCGACGGCGTCGTCAACCTGGCGGCCCCCGAGGCGAGCGACAACCGCACGCTGATGGCGGCCCTCCGTCGGCAGCTCGGCGTGCCGGTCGGTCTCCCCGCGACGCGCTGGATGCTGGAGGTGGGCACCGTCGCGATCCGCACGGAGACGGAGCTCGTGCTGAAGAGCCGGTGGGTCGTCCCCGAGCGGCTGCAGGAGGCCGGCTTCGTGTTCCGGCACGTCGATCTCGCCGAGACGCTCGCTTCGATCCTCCAGCGGCCCTGAGCTCGGATCAGTCGGGCTCGGCGGGGAAGATCCTGGAGTTCGGGTCGAGCACCTCGGCGAGCTTCCTGCCGATGGCGGCGAGCGCTGCGAGCTCGTCGCGGTCGAGGCGGTCGATCACGAGACGCCTGGCATGGGCGATGTGCCCGGAGGTGGCGCGGATGACCGCCCGCCGCCCGTCGTCGGTGAGGTGCACGTCCGTGGCCCGCTTGTCGTCCGCGCTCGGCAGGCGCTCGAGCCAGCCTCGCTGCACCAGGCGGCTGACGACGTGCGAGAGCCGGGGGAGCGTCGCGTTCGTGCGGATCGCGAGCTCCTTCGACTGCAGCGTCGCATCCGGCGCGAAGCGGAGCAGTGACAGCAGCGCGAACTCGTAGTGGGTCATCGCGGCGTCCTGCTGCAGCTGCGCGTCGAGCGACGCGGGCAGCAGCTCGAGCACGGCGACGAGGCGGCGCCACGCGTCCGACTCCAGGTCGTCCATGCGGGGCACCGGCTTCGCCATGGCGCCAACTCTAGGGATGTGGTTGCAGCGACAACCGGGCACCACTCCTGAGGGCGGGCCTCAGCCCGGCCGCCTACGGTCGCGCCATGAGCGACCGCGACTACGACCCCTACGCCCGACTCGACCCGGTGCCCTCGTTCCCGCTGACGAGCGACGACATCACGGACGGGCAGCCGCTGCCCGCCGCGCTGTTCGGCACGGACGCCGGCGGCGGGAACCGGTCGCCCCAGCTGACCTGGTCGGACCCGCCGGAGGGGACGAAGAGCTTCGCCGTCACCGTGTACGACCCGGACGCCCCCACCGGCTCCGGCTTCTGGCACTGGGCGGTCGCGGACATCCCCGCGCACGTGACGTCGCTCGCCGGCGGCGGACCGGTGCCGGACGGTGCGCTCGAACTGCGGAACGAGCTGCGCGAGCCGGGGTTCATCGGCGCCGGCCCGCCCCCCGGCACCGGCGTGCACCGCTACTTCGTCGTCGTGCACGCCGTCGACGTCGAGACGCTGGGTCTCGACCCGGAGAGCACCCCGGCGGTGCTCGGCTTCAACCTGCACTTCCACACCCTGGGCCGCGCGATCCTGATCGGCACGGGCGAGGCGGGCGGCGCCTCCTAACCGTTCTTTCATATATCCGGGGATCCGCGCAGCAGATCCCCGGATATATGAAAGAGAGGTCGGTCAGGCCAGCCCGAGCTGCTGGAGGATCCCGAGGGTGTCCGTCGAGCCCCAGCGGTCGGTCATCTTGCCGTCGCTGAACTTGCCGACCTGGATCCCGCGGACCGTGAAGGACTTCCCCGTGGCCTCGTGCCCGAGGAACTCGCCCCTGTGGGTGCCCGACACATCGAGGATCGCCGTGACGAAGTCCTCGGTGGCGACGACCTGCACGGGCTTCAGCGCGACGTCGGGGAACGCCTGCTTGAACGTGGTCCAGAACTCGCCGATGCCCTTCGGGCCCGGCGACTGGTCGGGCGCCGGGTCGTGGTCGACGAGGCCGTCGGCGAGCACCTCGGTGAGCCGGTCGTACTCCCCGCTCCCGACGATCTCGCCCATCGCGCCCTGCGCCTCCAGGTTGGCCTGTGCCCTGGTGTTCGTGTCGTCGCTCATGCAGCCTGCCTACGCCTTCGACGTGACTCCAACCGGTGCGGGAGGTGGACGTGGCCTGGGCGCCACGTGAGCGCCGTGCCCGTCCTAGCCTCGTCGGGTGAGCACCGAAGCCTTCCGCGCCGACGACCGTCCCGTCCGCATCGCCGTCCAGATCGCGCCGCAGCACCTGCCGATCGCCGCGCTGCGGGACGCCGCGGTGCGTGTGGAGGAGCTCGGGGCGGACATGGTCCTGAACTGGGACCACTTCTTCCCGCTGTCGGGCGACCCCGACGGGCTGCACTTCGAGGCGTGGACGCAGCTCGCGCAGTGGGCGGAGGCGACCGAGCGGATCGAGCTCGGGCCGCTGGTGAACTGCAACTCCTACCGGAACCCGGCGCTGCAGGCCGACATGGCGCGGACGATCGACCACATCTCGGGCGGCCGCTTCGTGTTCGGGACCGGATCCGGGTGGCAGGAGCGCGACTACACCGAGTACGGCTACGAGTTCGGCACGGTCGGGTCCCGGCTGAACGACCTCGCGCGGGACCTCCCGATCGTCCGGGATCGCTGGACCAAGCTGAACCCGCCGCCCGTGCGGCGCATCCCGATCCTGATCGGCGGCGCGGGGGAGCAGAAGACGCTGCGGCTGGTCGCCGAGCACGCGGACATCTGGCACAGCTTCGTGCGACCGGAGGAGGTGGCGCACAAGCTCGAGGTGCTGCAGGGCCACGCGGAGGCGGTGGGTCGCGATGTCGCGGAGATCGAGATCGGCAACGAGCTGCGCGGCCAGGACGAGACGACGGCGCAGGCCTACCTCGACGCGGGCGTCCGCCTGTTCACCCTCGGCGTCACCGGGCCCGACATCGACTTCGAGTCCGTGGCCCGCTGGATCCGCTGGCGCGACGCCCGCAACGGCTGACTCTCCGTTTTGTAGGCAGGTCCTTCCTACAAAACGGAGAGTGGGATCTCAGCCCGCGTGCGGCACGCCGTCCCGCATCTCCCGGATGAGCGACGTCACGACCGCGCGCAGGTCGCCGCCCGACCGCGCGGCGGCGAGGGCCTGCCGCTCGTACGAGGCGCCGACCTCGACGATCGTCAGCACGTCCTGCAGCTCCTGCGCGCAGCCGAGTCGGTCGGCGACGGGCTCGAGCCGGGCCACGAGATCCCGGACGTCCTCCTCCACCTGGCGTTCGGTGCCCTCGCGGTCGACGATGATCGCGGCGTCCATCCCGTACCGCGCGGCCCGCCACTTGTTCTCCCGGACGTACCAGGGCTGCAGCGTCGGCAGCGTCTCGCCGGCGTCGAGGCGCTCGGAGCACTCGTCGACGATGCACTGCACGAGCGCGGACAGCGCCCCGATCTCGAACACCGTCGGCAGGCCGTCGCAGATCCGCGTCTCCACCGTGCCCCACTTGGCCGACGGCCGGACATCCCAGCGGATCTCGTCCCAGTGGTCGATGACACCGACCTTCATCAGGTCCTCGACGACCGCCTCGTACTGCGGCCACGACGTCAGCTCCGGCGGCAGGCCCGCGGTCGGCAGCTGCTGGAACAGCATCGCGCGGCTGGAGGCGTACCCGGAGGACTCGCCGAACACGAAGGGGGAGGAGGCGGAAAGGGCCTGGAGGTGCGGGTAGTAGAGCAGGAGCGCCTCGACCATCGGCAGCGCCTTCGCGGGCGCGTCGATCCCGACGTGCATGTGCACGCCCCAGATCAGCAGCTGCCGACCGAACACGCCGGTGCGGTCCATGAGCGTGACGTACCGCTCCTTCTCCGTCACCTGCTGGTCCTGCCAGCGCGCGAACGGGTGGGTGCCCGAGCCGATCAGCTCGAGCCCCATGTCGTCCGTGGTGCGGCGCAGCTGCTCGACGGAGCGCTGGAGGTCGGCCACGCCCTCGGCGACGGTGCGGTTCACACCGGTGATGATCTCGACCGTGTTGGTCAGCAGCTCGCCCGTCAGCCGCGCGCCGCCGTCGTCCGCGACGACCTCCGCCCGCGCCAGCACCTCGGGCGCGGAGGAGACCAGATCGCCCGTGTCGCGGTCCACCAGCGCGAGCTCCCACTCGATGCCGAGCGTCGAGCGGTCGGACCGCGCGAAGTCGATCGCCATGCTCGTCATCCTGGCAGACCGCCGTCCGCGGGCAGTGGCCTCGCCGACGCGGCGATCAGCGCCGAGCGGGCTAGGGCAGAATGACCCGAAGTCCTCGCGTCGGGTCCGGCGCGTTCCCTCCGCACCTGGAGCCTGTGTGAACGGCAACGCCACCTCGACGTACAAGAACGTCGCCCTGCTGTCGGTGTCGAGCGTGCTCGGCCCGCTCGTGACGACCTCCGTCGAGATCGAGCGCAAGCTCGAGCCGATCCTGAAGCGCCTCCGCCTCCCGACGGGGCTGCTGCAGCGCGTCGCAGGCGTGGTCGAGCGCCGCAACTGGGGCCCCGGCGTCTCGTCGCACGAGGCCTCGGTGCAGGCCGGCGTGAACGCGCTGCGGGAGGCCGGTGTGCGCGCGGGCTCCATCGGCCTGCTGATCAACACCTCCATCACCAAGGAGCACATCGAGCCCTCGGTGGCGACGCGGCTGCACCACGGTCTCGGGCTACCCTCGTCCGCGATCAACTTCGACGTCTCGAACGCGTGCCTCGGCTTCGTGAACGGGTTGAACCTCGCGGCCGGCCTCATCGACGCGGGTCAGGTCGACTACGCGATGGTCATCGACGGCGAGGACGTCGACCGCATCCACCGTTCGACGATGGAGCGTCTCGCGCGCGACGACCTGCAGCGCGAGGACTTCATGAACGAGTTCGCGAGCCTCACGCTCGGCTCGGGTGCTGCCGCGGCGGTGCTCGGTCGCGCCGACCAGCACCCGGAGGGACACCGCATCGTCGGCGGCGTCACGCGCGCGGCGACCGAGTACAACGACCTGTGCGTCGCGGACATGGACGGGATGTTCACGGACACCAAGTCGCTGCTGAAGCGCGGCATGGAACTCGTGACGGCCGCCTGGACCGAGGCGAAGCGCGACTGGAGCTGGTCCGACATGGACCGCTACATCATGCATCAGGTCTCCAGCGCCCACACGGCGGCGTTCGTGAAGGCCGCGGACATCGACCCCGAGCGCGTGCCGGTCACGTACCCGACGCTCGGCAACATCGGCTCCGCCTCCATCCCGATCACCCTGGCGCAGGAGTCGAAGAGCCTGGTCAAGGGCGAGCGCGTCCTGCTCTGCGGCGTCGGCAGCGGCATCAACACCTCGATGCTCGAACTGGCCTGGTGATCGCGGCCGCGCTGCAGCCGCCCGCTCTGCCGGGGCTCGACCCGGCCTGGTCCCGCCTGGTCCCGGTGCACGACATCGGGCGCGACGTGGTGCATCACGTGCTCGACACGGCGGGGGTGCTCAGGGACGAGGGCATCACCCCCGTGGGCACGATCCTCGCGGTGCACGGCAACCCCACCTGGAGCTACCTCTGGAGGGGGGTCCTCTCGGCGTCCCTCGAGCGCGCTCGGGCCGGCGGCGAGGCCTGGCGCGTCGTCGCCGTCGACCAGCTGGAGATGGGCTGGTCCGAGCGGACCGGTGCCGTCAGGCGGGTCGCCGACCGGGTCCGGGACCTCGGCGCGCTCACGGACGCCCTCGGGCTCGGGGACCGCGTCGTCGCGCTCGGGCACGACTGGGGCGGCGTCGTCGTGTCCGGCTGGGCGATCGAGCACGAGGACGTGCTCGCCGGGCTCGTGCTCACGAACACCGCGGTCGACGGCCACGCCGAGCTGCCCGTCGCGCTGAAGGCCGCGCTCGCGGCCTCCTCCCCAGGGACCGAGCACACGACCGCGTTCCTCGACACGACGCTCGCGATCGCGCATCCCCGCCTCGATGCGGCCGTGCGCACCGCGTTCCGCAGCCCGTACCGCACGGCGGCCCGCCGGCGGGGGATCCGCGACTTCGTGCAGGACATCCCGTCCACCGCCGATCACCCGAGCCGGCCCGCGCTGGATCGCATCGCCGCGGGGGTCGCGCGGCTCGACGCGCCCGCGCTCCTGCTGTGGGGTCCGCGTGACCCCGTGTTCCAGGAGCGCTACCTGCAGGACCTGTCCGAGCGGCTGCCGCACGCCGCGGTGCACCGGTTCGAGGGCGCGGGGCACCTGCTGGTCGAGGACGCCGACGTCGCCGGCGCGGTACTCGACTGGGTCGCCGCCCCGACACCGGCGCGTTCCGCGCCCGCCGACGTCGCGCCTCCGGTCCCGACCCGGGCGATGTGGGCCGAGCTCGACGCCCGCGCCGAGGACGACGCGCCCGCCCTGGTGGAGCTGCACGGCGACGAGACCCGCACGATCTCCTGGCGGCTGCTCGCCCGCCGGGTGCACGAGCTGGCCGCGGGCTTCCACGCGATCGGCATGCAGCAGGGGGACCGCGTCTCCCTGCTCGTCCCGCCCGGCGCGGATCTCACCGCGGCGCTGTACGCCTGTCTCCGGATCGGCGCGACGGTGGTCGTCGCGGACGCGGGCCTCGGCCTGAAGGGCCTCACCCGTGCCGTCAAGGGCGCACGCCCCCGCTGGGTCGTCGGCATCCCCGTCGCGCTCGCCGCGGCTCGGGCGCTCGGGTGGCCCGGCGTGCGGATCGCACCGACGGGGCTGCCCCGCGGCCTGCGCGCGGCGCTCGGCGTCCGCCACACCCTCCCGGAGCTCGCTCGGCTCGGTCGCGGAATCGCCCTGCCGCCCGAGCCCGAGCCCGGTCCCGACGCGCTCGCGGCGGTGCTCTTCACCTCCGGCTCCACGGGGCCGGCGAAGGGGGTCCGCTACACCCACGCCCGGCTCGCCGGCGTGCGGGACGCCCTGGTCGCCCAGTACGGGATCACCCGCGAGACCGGCCTGGTGGCCGGGTTCGCGCCCTTCGCCCTGCTCGGCCCCACGCTCGGCTGCCGCACGTCGGTGCCGGACATGGACGTCACCCGCCCGAGGACGCTGACTGCGGATGCCCTGGTGAAGGCGGTCGCGGCGATCGACGCCGACATGCTGTTCCTGTCGCCGGCGGCGCTCACCAACGTGCTCGAGACCGGGACGGACCCGACGCCGTTCGACGGCGTGCGGCTGCTGCTCTCGGTCGGCGCCCCGGTCGGCGAGCCCCTGCTCGACCGCGCGCAGACGCTGCTGCGCGGCGCTTCCCTCCGCACCCCGTACGGCATGACCGAGTGCCTGCTCGTCGCCGACGTGACCCGCGAGGCGATCCATGAGGCGGGTCCTGGTAACGGCGTCTGCGTCGGTCCGCCCACGGCGCGGGCCCGCGTGCGGATCGCCCCGCTCGACGCGGACGGTGTGCCCGGCCCGGAGACGACGACCGACCCGGAGGTCACCGGCGAGATCCAGGTGAACGCCCCCCACATGCTCGCCGGCTACGACCGTCTGTGGCGCACGGACGCTGCGGCGAAGGCCGGCACCCCGCGCGAGGAGTGGCACCGCACCGGCGACGTCGGCCACCTCGACACGCAGGGCCGGCTGTGGGTGGAGGGCCGCCTGCCGCACATCGTCACGACGCCGGAGGGGGTCGTGACTCCGGTCCGCATCGAGCTCGCAGCCCAGCGCGCGGGCGCCCCCCGCGCCGCCGCGGTCGGCGTCGGCCCGCGGGGCACGCAGCAGCTCGTCGTGGTGGTCGAGGGGCAGCCCGGTCCGCTCGCCGACCCGGCGCTCGCCGAGGCCGTGCGGCGGGAGACGGATCGGCCCGTCGCCGCCGTGCTCGCGGTGCCCGCGCTGCCGACCGACATCCGGCACAACGCCAAGATCGACCGCGCGCGGATGGCCCGCTGGGCGACCGCGGTACTCGCGGGCGGCAGGGTCCCCGCCCCGTGACGCGGACGCTCGTCACCGGGGCGAGCGGCTGGCTCGGCGCCGCGGTCGCACGGGACCTCGTAGCGGCCGGGCACGTCGTCAGGACGCTGCAACGACGGCCGAGCGGCGTGGAGGGCGCGGACGACGTGCTCGGCTCCGTGACGGACGCCGATGCCGTCGACCACGCGCTCATCGGCGTCGACGCCGTCGTGCACCTCGCTGCGAAGGTCTCGTTCGCCGGGGCGGAGGCGGACTTCGTCGCCGTGAACATCGACGGCACGCGCACCCTCGTCCGTGCGGCGAAGCGTACGGGTGTCCGGCGGTTCGTCTTCGTGTCCTCGCCCTCCGTGGCCCATACCGGCGAGCCGATCATGGGGGAGGACGCGCCGCCCGCGCAGCCGGAGCGCGCGCGAGGCGCCTACGCCCGCACGAAGGCCGCGGCGGAGATCGCGGCGCTCGGCGCGGACGCGCCGGGATTCGCGGTCGTCGCCGTGCGGCCGCACATCGTCTGGGGTCCCGGTGATCCGCAGCTCGTCGCGCGGATCCAGCAGCGCGCCGCCGCCGGGCGCCTCCCGCTCGTCGGGTCCGGTGCCGCGCTGGTCGACAGCACCTACATCGACGACGCGATCTCGGGGATCCGGGCCGCACTCGACGCGGCCGAGCGCGCGCACGGCAACGCCTACGTGCTCACCTCCGGCGAGCCGAGGCCTATCGCGGAGCTGTTCGCCGGCTTCTGCGCCGCGGCCGGGATCACGCCGCCCTCCCGCCGGGTGCCCGTAGGCGCCGCGAAGCTCGCGGGCTCGATCGTGGAGGCGGTCTGGCGCGTCCGCCCGGGCGAGGACGAGCCACCGATGACGCGCTTCCTCGCCGAGCAGCTGTCCACGGCGCACTGGTTCGACCTCCGGCGCACCCGGCACGACCTCGCCTGGCGCCCCGAGGTCGGCGTGACCGAGGGCCTCCGCCGCCTCGCCGCGCACCACGCCCGTATTCCGTTTTGAAGGAGATTCGGGGGCGCGGCGCCCGAATCTCCTTCAAAACGGAATACCCGGGTCCGCATGGCCTGCCCGCGTCTGGCACAATGGCCCGTCGGGTCCGCGAGCTTCGACCCTCTACTCAGGCTCGCGGATGGACCTTCTTGGTCCGTCGCCGGGTGTGCCCCACGCCTCCGGCAGCACGGATCGTCACCGCATCGACTCAACGTGAGGAACCACGAACTGTGGCAGTCAAGATCCGCCTGAAGCGCCTCGGCAAGATCCGGGCCCCCTACTACCGAATCGTCGTCGCCGACTCGCGCACCAAGCGCGACGGCCGCGTCATCGAGGAGATCGGTCAGTACCACCCGACCGAGCACCCCTCCGTCATCAAGGTCGACTCCGACCGCGCGCAGTACTGGCTCGGCGTCGGCGCGCAGCCGACCGAGCAGGTCGCGGTGCTCCTGAAGCTCACTGGCGACTGGGGCAGGTTCAAGGGCGACGCGAACGCGAAGAGCACCGTGCAGGTCAAGGACGCGAAGCCCGTGTTCACGATCGAGAAGAAGAAGCCGGTCGTCATCCGGTCCAAGGAGTCGCTCGCCGACGCGAAGGCCGCCGTCGTCGCCGACGAGGCCGCTGACGACGTGCGCGCCGACGAGGCCGAGGCGTCCTCCACCACCCTGCACGAGACGCCCGCGCAGGTCGCGAACTCCTGATGCTCGAATCCGCCCTCCTGCACCTCGTCAAGGGGATCGTCGACTCACCCGATGACGTCAGGGTCGAGTCGCACGAGTCGCCCCGCGGCCAGGTGCTGGAGGTGCGGGTCGCGCCGGCGGACCTCGGTCGTGTGATCGGCCGGTCGGGTCGTACCGCGAAGGCGCTGCGCACGGTCGTGGCGGCGCTGGCTGACGGCCGCCGAGTGCGGGTCGACGTCGTCGACGTCGACCGATGACGGTGGCGACGGGGCACAACCATTCCGCGCAGACGCAGCTCCGCGTGGGGCGGCTGACCAAGGCGCACGGGCTGAAGGGCGGGCTCAAGCTCGAGCTCTTCACCGACGACCCCGACCGCCGCTTCACGCCCGGTTCCTCCTTCGCCCTCCAGGTGCCGGAGGAGTCGCCGTGGCACGGCAAGCGCCTCGAGCTCGCCGAGCTGCGCTGGTACAACGGCATGCCGGTCGGCTTCTTCGTCGACGTGGCGGACCGCTCCGCTGCGGAGAGCCTCGCGAAGGCGATCCTCTGGATCGATCAGGATCCCGACGAGGCCGCGGAGCCCGACGCCTGGTACGACCACCAGCTGGTCGGCCTCGACGTCGTCCGGGACGGGCTGACGGTCGGCGTCATCGACCGGCTCGAGCACATGCCCGCGCAGGATCTGCTCGTCGTGAGGGTCGACGACCCTTCGACGGGCTCGGCACGCGAGGTCCTCGTGCCCTTCGTGCGCGCGATCGTGCCCGAGGTCGACGTGGAGGGCGGCCGCGTCGTCGTGACCCCGCCGGACGGCCTGCTCGAGCCGCTGCCCGAGGAGGCCCAGGAGGACACCGGAGCCGGCTCGACCCACCAGGTCTGAGCAGTGCGGCTCGACGTCGTCACGATCTTCCCGGAGTTCTTCGGCGCACTCGAC
>NZ_CAXTHO010000068.1:0-15404 GCF_964244015.1 uncultured Amnibacterium sp.
GTGCCCGACGCCTGCGTCTGCGGCCTGCTCGGCCGCAACGGCGCTGGCAAGACGACCCTCATGTCCATCGTCGCCGGCCACGACCGCGGTTCCGGACGGGGCGTCGTCGGGATGCAGCAGCGCGCTCGACTGGCCGGCGGATGGTTGACGACCGGCACCGACGTCGAGACGGCGAACTACCTGGTCACCGCCTACATCCCTCGGCTGAGCGCGGTGCACGCGTGACCACGAGCGTGCTGATTGTCGACGACCAGCCCCTGTTCTGCTCCGGAATCGCCCTGCTCATCGAGGCGCAACCCGATCTCGAGTTCGCCGGAGCCGCGCACACCGGTGCGAGTGCGATCGAGCGGGTCGGGGAGCTGCACCCCGACGTGGTCCTGATGGATCTGCGCATGCCGGGCGGGAACGGGCTCGCAGCGATGGAAGCGATCCTCGCGAAGGAGTCATCCCCTCGAGTCCTCGTCCTCACGACGTTCCGTGACGGTCGGATCGTTCAGCAGGCCATGCGTGCTGGGGCTGCAGGGTTCATCACGAAGGACGCCACCCCGGTCGAGCTGCTGACCGCGATCCGCGACGTCGTCGCGGGGAAGCCCGTCAGCGCGTCCGGTGCTCCGACGTCGATGCTGCCCGACCCCCTCTACGCCGGTGCGCCGAACCCGGAGGCGATCAGCGCGCTGACCGCGCGTGAGCACGAGGTGTTCCTACACCTCGCCCGTGGGCTCACGAACAATCAGATCGCGGTGCTGAGCCACATCAGCGAGAACACCGTCCGAAACCACGTCAGCTCGCTCCTGCAGAAGCTCGACCTCGAGAACCGCACCCAGGCAGCCGTATTCGCGTACCGCGAGGGCCTTCTCCCCGCGCCGCTTCGGCGGATCATCTGAGCACTGTGCGAGCCGTCTGACGCTCGCGATACCGCGCGTCAGCGCTGGTTGACGCGATCCTGAGCGGTCTCGGTCTCGGTAGCGCCGCCGCCGACGTCGGTCGTGCGCCTCCACGCGTCGCCCAGCGCGCTGCCGCGAGCTCGGATCGCGGGCCACCGGCCGTGCAGCGCGACGGCGACGCCCCAGATGAGGAGCGCGATCGGACGGACCGATGCCAGCTGCCAATCGGTATAGAGGAGGGGGAGGGTGCCGAGCAGCACACTGCTCATGATCGCGGTGACCACGGCGTCGATCGCCACGACCATGAGCGCCCATCGGGCCGCACCGCGCAGCACCCCGGCTCGAGCCACCGCGACGGCGGTGAGCACCGTCGCGATCGTGACGAGCCAAATGTCCGACATTCCGACTGCGACCGACCACGGCGGCGGTGCCGAGTACAGCTCGAACCCGAGCGGGGCGACGCCGAAGATCACCAGCGCGATCCGGCAGACCCACGAGCGACCGACGATGCTCGTGCCGCCGAGCCCGACCGCCAGCAGCGCGGCACCGACAGCGAGCGCGATCGTGGCGGCCGGCATGAACCCAGGGCGTGCGCCCGGATCGAGCAGGGCCAGGAGGACCAGCAGTCCCGAGAGCGCCGCGAGCGCACCGCCGAGCGACGTGGTGGCGATCGAGCGGCCCTGAGACCGAGCAGTCATACGTTTCCCTCCGCGAGCAGCGCTGATGCGGTGCGCGGAGCGTACTGCCGGTCCCACTTGGACGCCATCAGGACCTGCTCCGGGCCCTGGGGTTGCACGGGTGCTGTCGGCTGAATTGCGGACTTCCGTAGGCTCGCCCGATGGCGACGGTGCCCATGGTCGAGGTGCGTTCACGGTTCGACATCGATGACGAGGAGCTCTCCCGTCTGCACGACATCGCGTTCGGCACGCCCTCGAAGGTGCTGCCCTGGGCCGACCGCGTGCGGCGATACAGCGTGACCTGGGTAGGAGCGTTCGACGGTGACGCGCTCGTTGGCTTCGCGCACGCCGTCTGGGATGGAGGGAGCCACGCCTTCCTGCTGGACACCTCGGTGCATCCCGATTACCAGCATCGCGAAATCGGTGCCTGCCTGGTCAGCCGTCTCATCGATGACGTGAGGGCCGCGGGATGCGACTGGCTGCACGTCGACTATGAGCCGCACCTGCGCCCGTTCTACGAGGAGGCGTGCGGGTTCCGTCCCACCGATGCCGGCCTCATCGAACTGAAGAGTTGAGCTGACCACGGGTCGAGCGACGCCGCGCCGTCAGGGTCGGAGCCCGTGGTGGGTGACGACGACCTCGGTGTTCGAGCACGACGTCGGGTGAGTGACGCCCGACACCCGATCACGACCCTCGGACAGCGGTCGCACGGCCTACTCGCCGGCGGCCTTCCTCACGAGTGCGGCGACGAACCGCTCGTCGGCAGCGGAGAGCTCTGTGACCGCGAAGGCGGACGGCCACATCGTCCCCTCGTCGAGCTGCGCGGCATCGAAGAAGGCGAGGTTCCCGTAGCGGACCTTGAACTTCGCACGCTCCTGGTAGAAGAGCACGACCTTGCCGTCGGCGTCTGCGTAGGCGGGGCTCCCGTAGTAGAGCTTCGCCTTCAGCGACGGTGCGACCTCAGTCACGATCTGGTGGATGCGCTGCGCGTTGGTGCGATCCGGCTCGTCGAAGGAGGCGATCTTCTCGAGTACCGAGCGGAGCGCCTCGGCGGCGTTCTCGTTCGCTTTCAGCTCCTTCGCACGCTGTCGCATCGCGGCACGCTCCGCAGCGGTGAAGTCGGACGGGTTCTTCGCAGCATCGGTCATCTGACGATTCTGTTGCCCGGCGGCGCCGACCGCTTCTCGGATCCTGCTCGGGGGATGGTGGGATGTTTCCCTCCCAGACGCGTACCACGTGGGTACGGTCAAGCAACCAGCCGGTCGGAAGGAGCACACGGCACCGAGGATCAGGAATCGCGGGCTCTCGCTGAGCGTGCCCCCACTGGGACTCGAACCCAGACTGCGGCGATTTTAAGTCGCCTGCCTCTGCCAATTGGGCTACGGGGGCGTGCCGCGCACTGTAGCGGAGGAGAGCGTTCCGGTCCTTCACGATCCGAGGCGCATATTCTGCGCGCATGCCCGAGGCTCCCGGTCGCAACGATCCGCTCGTCGTCCGCCTCGCGGACGCCGACGAGGGGTTGCTCGCCGTCGTGTCCAGCGAGGCCGATGCTGCCGCGCGCGGCGCAGTGCCTGGCGCGATGCGGTTCGGGCGCGCGCTCGGGGAGCGATCGGTGCTTCCCGGCAGTGGCGGCACGGTCGACTACCTCTCCGTGCTCGCGACGGTCGCGGCCGCCGATCTCACGGTCGCCCGCGTCGTCGAACCGCATCTCGACGCGCTCGCGATCCTCGATCAGGCCGGCGTCGATCCCGGATCCGGGGTCTACGGCGTGTACGCGGCCGAGCGGCCCGGGCTCGAGCCGGTGCAGGCGCTGACCGGCGCGCTGACCGGCACCAAGCCGTGGTGCTCGCTCGCCGGAACCCTCGACCGTGCGCTCGTCACCGCGACGGAGGGCGATGAGCGGCGCCTGTTCGACATCGACCTGCACGACCCGGGCGCGCGCGCGATCGCCGGCTCGTGGGTGTCACGCGGGCTCACCGCGGTGGACAGCGGAGACCTCCGGCTCGATGGCGTGCCCGCCGCCCCGATCGGCGATCCCGGCTGGTACCTCAGCAGGCCGGGCTTCGCGTGGGGCGGCATCGGCGTCGCGGCCTGCTGGTTCGGGGGCGCGGTCGCGCTCGCGACCGCGCTGCTCCGGTCGGCGGAGCGGCGGAAGCCCGACCAGCTCGCACTCGCCGCGATCGGGGAGGCGGACCGGCTGCTCTGGGCCGCGCGCAGCGTGCTCGAGGGGGCCGCCGCCCGCGTCGATCGGGGACAGGCGAGCGGTATCGCGGGCGCACTGCTCGCCGATCGCGTCCGCGGGGTCGTCGCCGAAGCGGCCGAGCGGATCGTCGTGCTCGTCGGGCACGCGCTCGGCCCGGCTCCGCTGACCTTCGACGAGGAGCACGCGCGTCGCGTCGCGGACCTCACCGTCTACCTCCGGCAGCACCACGCCGCCCGGGACGACGCACGAGCGGGTGCGAGTTCGATCGCGACCGGAGAGGGCTGGGCATGAGCTTCGACGCAGCGGATGCGGGGACGCCGGAGTCCGCCTGGCAGGCGGCGGGCTACCGCGCGGGCCTGGCCCAGCTCGACACCGGGCCGCTGAAGCGGCTGGTCGTCGTCGCTGCGCACCCCGACGACGAGACCCTGATGGCCGGCGGCCTGATCGCCCACGCGTCGGCCCGCGGGCTTCCGGTGCTCGTCGTGGTCGCGTCGAGCGGCGAGGCATCCCATCCGCAGTCGCCCACCTGGACACCGGACGCGCTCGCCGCCGAACGGGAGCGCGAGGTGGCGGAGGCGGTCGAGCGGCTCGCGCCCGGCGCCCGCGTGCTCCTGCTCCGGCTGCCCGACGGCGCGCTCGCCGAGCACCAGGCGGAGATCGTCGCGGCGCTGCTGCCCGAGGTGCAGGCCGGCGACACGGTCGTCAGCACCTGGAGCGGCGACCAGCATCCCGATCACAGCGCGGTGGCGAGAGCCGCGGCCGACATCGCCCGGCAGCGCGAGGCGATCCACCTCGAGGCGCCGATCTGGCTGTGGCACTGGGGCGAGCCGGGTGCGACCGAGCTGCCCGCCGGCGCGCGCTTCGACCTCGACGCTCCCGCGCTCGCGGCGAAGCGAGCCGCCATCGCGCTGCACATCACGCAGGTCGAGCCTCTGTCGTCCGCCGCAGGGGACGAGGTGCTGCTGCGACCGGAGGCGCTCGCGCACTTCCTCGTCGACAGCGAGGTCGTCTTCCCCACCTCGCCCGCCCAGCCGGTCGACTTCGACGGCATGTACGCGGTGGCCGACGACCCCTGGGGCTTCGACGACCGCTGGTACGAGCAGCGGAAGCGCGCGATCCTCCTCGCCGCCCTGCCGAGGCCGCGGTTCGCCCGCGTGCTCGAGATCGGCTGCTCATCGGGCACCACCACCGCCGCGTTCGCCGATCGCGCCGACGCCGTGATCGCCACCGACGTCGCGCCGCGGGCGGTCGAGCAGGCCGGCGTCCGCCTCAGCGGCCGTCCCGGGGTCGTCGTCGAGCAGCGTCGACTGCCCGCCGACTGGGCGGAGGAGTGGTCCGACGCCCCGTTCGACCTGATCGTGCTGTCGGAGGTGGGGTTCTACCTCGCCGGGGACGACCTCGTCGAGGTGGTCGACCGCTCACGGGCGGCCCTCGCGCCCGGCGGCGTGTTCGTCGCCTGCCACTGGCGGCCGCATGTGCTCGGCCTCGACCGCGGCGGTGACGAGGTGCACCGCGTCATCCGGGAGCGGATCGGCGCGCGGCGCCTCGTCGAGCACGTGGAGGACGACTTCGTGCTCGAGGTGTTCCAGTCCGAGCCGTCGGCGAGCGTCGCCGCCGCGACCGGTCTGCGATGAGCCGCATCGACCGGGTCGTCGTGGCGATCCCCGCACGGGACGAGGCGGATCGCCTGCCCGTCGCCCTCGACGCGGTACATGCTGCGAGCGGCATGTGTCCGGTGCCGGTGACCGTCGTGGTCGCGGCCGACGCCTGCACGGACCGGACCGCAGAGGTCGCGACCGCGGGCGGCGCTCTCGTCGTGACATCGACCGCAGGTCGGGTCGGCGCTGCGAGAGCGGCGGCGATCCAGGTCGGCCTCGAAATCGATGCCACCGACCCCGGACGCATCTGGATCGCGAACACGGACGCCGATTCCGCCGTGCCGGCCGACTGGCTCGCGGTGCACCTCGAGTTCGCCGAGCGCGGTGTCGATCTGCTGCGCGGTGCCGTCCGGCCCGACCCCGGCGAGCTCGCGGCATGGCAGCTGCGCCGCTGGCTGTCGCTCAACCCGCAGACCGAGGCGCACGAGCACGTCCACGGCGCGAACCTCGGGCTCACCGCGGCCGCCTACCTCGCCGCGGGCGGGTTCCGCGACGTCCCGCTGCAGGAGGACGTCGAGCTCGTCCGCGCCGTGCAGGCCGCGGGCCGGCTCATCGCGAGCACCGCCCGTGCCCCCGTCATCACCTCCGCCCGGCCCGTCGGCCGCCTCGAAGGCGGCTTCGCGACGTATCTGCGCGAGCGGGTGTTCCGGCCCGCAGGCACCTGACTCGACTGCACAGGTGCCGGCAGCACCGCGGCGGAGAGGAGGCATGGCCGCGCGCGGCCGAAACCGGTCCCGCTTAGGCTGCCGGGCATGGGAACCGCGACCTGGATCTCGCTCGCCGTCGTCGTGCTGCTCGTCGTGCTCCTCGTCCTGTACCTGTGGGTCAGCTACAACTCGCTCGTCACGCTGCGCGCGCGGGTCGAGGAGGCGTGGAGCGACATCACGGCCCAGCTGCAGCGCCGGGCGGACGTCGTCCCGAGCCTGATCGACTCGGTGCAGGGGTACGCGGCACACGAGAAGACCGTGTTCGAGGCGGTCACGACCGCGCGCGCGGAATCGCTCGCCGCGACCTCGCCGGCCGATGCGAGCGTGGCCGAGAGCCACATGCAGCAGGCGCTGAAGTCGATCTTCGCCGTGGCGGAGGCGTACCCGCAGCTGTTGGCGAGCCAGGACTTCCTGCAGCTGCAGGCCGATCTGGTCGAGACGGAGCACACGATCCAGGCGTCGCGCCGCTTCTACAACGGTGGGGTCCGCGAGTTCAACACCAAGATCCTGGTGTTCCCGAACAACCTGTTCGCCCGGCGCATCGGCTTCGGTCAGCGCGAGTTCTTCGAGGTCGGCTCCCTCGCGGCGATCTCGGAGCCGCCGCGCGTGCAGTTCTGAGACGCACGGTTCGCGGATCAGGCCGGTTTCCGCGACGCGCCGTCGAGGACGCGTCGCGAAGCGGCGTGTCGGAGATTCGTCCTGATCCGCGAAAAGTCCGCTGACGGGTGGTCTCGAGGCTCGCTGCGCTCGCACCTCGACCAGCGGGCTGAGGGCTGCCGCGCGGTGGTCTCGAGGTTCGCTGCGCTCGCACCTCGACCAGCGGGGCGCGGGGGCGGCGGCGTGCGGCGAGTGGCGGGCGGCGGGGGCGGGCGGTCAGCCGACCGGGTCGGTTGTGAAGAGGAGGTGGGCGGCGTCGGCGCTGCGGTCCGGGATCGTGGTCGGCGTCTCGAGGTGCACGGCGCCGGAGGGCAGCACGCCCGCGCCGCCGAAGCGCTCCATTACCTTCCACTGCGCCGCCACGTCTTCACCAGCGATGTTCTCGGGGAGGTCGCGCCAGAACTCGAAGCCGCCGACCGCCTCCAGCGCCGACCGGCGGTAGAGCACGCATCCCGCCAGCCACGCGACGCGGTAGGGGAGCCAGCCGGATTCCGGCAACTCGGTCTGCGCCGCGATGTGGGTGAGGTTCGCGGCGTTGTGCAGCGTCCAGCGCTCCGTGCCGGGGGAGTCCACGCGGAGCCGCTCGGGCTCGACCCGGTCCGTCCACGCCGAGAACGGCGCCTGCTCGTCCGGGCGCACGTCGTCGAGGTACGACAGACCCTGCTGGGCGGCGCCGACGACGCCGCAGCCGAGGTCCTCGATCGCACGGTGCAGGGTCGCGAGCAGGCCCGGCTCGGGCCACACGTCGTCGTCGAGGAACAGCACGTAGGGCGCGGTCGCCTGCGCGAGCAGGAACGCGCGGTGCTCGGCGATGCCGCGCCGCGGAAGGTGCTGCAGCACGCGCACGTCGCGGCCCTGCGCGGTCAGCACCCGCAGCATCGCCTGCACGGCCGGCGCGTCCGCCATCGCGTGGTCGTCGGACTGGTCGCTGACGATCAGCCGGAACACCGGCGCGTCCTGGGCGGCGAGGCCCGCGAGCACGACCGCGAGCTCGGCGATCCTGCCGGAGGTGGGCAGCAGCACGTCGATGACCGGCTCGGCCGGATCGGTCGGCTTCGCCCAGTCCCGGGCGGTCCGCCGGCTACTCATGCGCGGCACCCGCCGTGCGGGCGCGGGCGAGGATGTCGCTCGACGAGTGCGGGCTGACGTAGTCGACGATCCGCACCTGCCCGCCGTGCGCCTCCACCACCGGGGTCTCCACGAGCATCTCGGGCAGGTAGTCGCCGCCCTTGACGTAGACCTCCGGCTCGATCGCCTCGATCAGGTGCACGGCGGTGTCCGCGGCGAAGACCGTGACGTAGTCGACCGACGTCAGCTCCGCGAGCACGATCGCGCGGTCCGCCGCCGGGTTCACCGGCCGGCCCGGACCCTTCAGCCGCCGCGTCGACTCGTCGTCGTTCACCGCCACGACGAGCACGTCGCCGAGCGCCTTCGCCTGCCTCAGGTACGCGGTGTGCCCGCGGTGCAGCACGTCGAAGCAGCCGTTCGTGAAGACGATCCGCCGCCCCGCCGCCCGCTCCACCGCGAGGGCGGCGAGCAGCGCCGCCTCGTCGAGCATCGGGGCGCCGTCGGCGATGGAGGCGCGGAGGTCGGCCGCGCTGCAGACGCCGGTGCCCGAGGTGCGGACGACGACATCCGCCGCCAGCTGACCGAACCGCGCAGCGGCGTGCAGGTCGAGCCCGGCCGCCAGCGCGAGCGTCAGAGCGGCGGCGAAGGTGTCGCCGGCCCCGTTCGCGTTCACGTCGGAGGCGGGCACGGCCAGGGTCCTCGTCGTGGCGCCGCCGCCGTGCACGACGGTGCCGTCCCGGTCCAACGTCACCACCACGCCTGCGGCGTCGGTCGCGCGGAGCAGCGCCTCGGCGGCGGCGGTCACCGTGCGCACCCGGTCGGTGCCGAGCGCGACGCCGAGCAGCCGCTCGGTCTCGCCCGCGTTCGGCGTGACCGCGTCCGGGCGGAGGGGCGCCCAGGGCGCGAGATCGTGCGCGTCCACGACGAGGGGGCCGGGACGATCCGTCGCGCCGAGGGCCTCCCGGACCGCCGCGCCGGCGGCGCCCATGTCGTAGTCGCAGACGAGCACGGCCGCGGCGCCAGGGAGGGTCGCTGCGACCTCGTCGGCGACGAGCGCCGCAGCGGCAGGGCCCAGCGTCGCGCCCTCGTCGAAGCGGAGCAGCATCTGGCCGGCGGCCGAGACGCGGGTCTTGAGCGTCGTCGTGGTCCCCGGCACCCGGACGACCCCGGACGTGTCGACCCCGGCCCGCGTGAGCAGCCCGAGCAGCGTCGTCCCGGCCTCGTCCGCGCCGACCGCGCCGGCGAGGCGGACGTCCGCGCCGAGAGCCGCGAGGTTGACGGCGGTGTTCGCCGCGCCTCCTGGTGCGTCCTCCCGGTCGGCGACCCGCACGACCGCGGTCGGCGCCTCGCGGCTCAGCCGCTCCGCCGTGCCGGAGACCCAGCGGTCGAGCAGCAGGTCGCCGACGACCACGATCGCGCCGCCGCGCCATGCGAGCACCTGCTCCACGAGGCCCTGCTCCACGGGGCCCTGCTCGGCGGTCGCGTCCTCCCGGTGGCCGCTCATGCGGAGCCGGGCAGGCCGAGGTGCAGCACGGTCGTCGTCGTCATCTCGTCGAGCAGTTCGGGGCCGTAGCCGTATCCGGAGCCGCTGCCGCCGCGCGGCTGCGCACTGCCGCCGGGTGCGCCGCCGAACACCGCGTTCACCTTCACGGTGCCGACCGGCAGGAGGGCCGCGGCCCGGTGCGCATGCGTCATGTCGGCGGTCAGCACGGTCGCGGCGAGACCGTAGCGGTCCTGCGCCGCCAGCCGGAGGCCGGTCTCGAAGTCGTCGACGACCACCACCGGCGCGACGGGGCCGAAGGTCTCCTCCGTCAGCACGCTCACCCCCTCGGGGACATCGCTCAGCACGGTGGCGGGGTAGAAGACTCCCGGGCCGTCGGGCACGGTGCCGCCGGTCAGCAGCGAGGCGCCGGCCGCGACCGCGTCGTCAACCTGGGTCCCGACGGCGTCCCGCATCCGCCGGTCGACCAGCGGCTGGTGCGATGTCGCGGTCCACGCCTCCGCCTCCGCCACCAGCGCCGTGAGGAACGGCGCCGCGATGGCGCGGTGCACGTAGATCCGCTCGACGGCGGTGCAGATCTGGCCGGCGTTCGCGAAGGCGCCGAGCGCGGCCTGCGACGCGGCCCAGACCGGGTCCACGTCGCCGTCGATGAGCAGCGGGTCGTTGCCGCCGTTCTCCCTGATCACGTGCACGTCGTGCGGCACGGCCACCGTGGCGAGCGCTCGGCCGGTCGCCGTCGAGCCGACGTGGGCGATCACGGCGAGGCGGGGATCGGCGGCGAGGGCCGCACCGGTCGAGCCGTCTCCGCTGACGTGCACGAGGACCCCCTCCGGCAGCTCGGCCGCGAGGATCTCGTCGAGCAGGGCGCCGGTGTGCGGGCTCCGCTCGCTCGGCTTGTGCACCACGGTGTCACCGGAGACGATCGCGGCGCCGAGCAGGCCCGCCGCGACGGCGACCGGGTCGTTCCAGGGGGTGAGTGCGAGCACGACGCCGCGCGGCTGCGGGGTCGCGACATCGATGGCGTCCCACGCGCCGCGCAGGCGCTTGCCCCGGTGCAGGGGTCCGAGCTCGGCGTACTGCAGCAGCGTGTTCACCGCGGCCTCGACGCCGCCGGCGGCGTCACCGGCGGGCTTGCCCGTCTCGCGGACGTTCATCGCCGCGACCTCGCCCGCTCGTGCGGCGAGCGCGTGCGCGGCGGCACGGAGGCGCAGCCCCCGCTCGGCGGGCGGCGTCGCGGCCCACGCGGGGAAGGCGGCGGCCGCTCGGGCGATGGCCTCCGCAGCCTCCTCGGCGGTCGCCACCGCGACGCTGCCGACGGGTTCGTCGTTCGCCGGGTCGGTGATCTCGATGGTGCGCGCAGCGACGACGGGAGGCATGCGGAGGAGGGGTCCCTTCGGTCCGAGCGCGCCGGCCGGGTCTGCGGCGCCTGCACACGCTAACGAGCGCGCCCCCGGGGGCTCCTGAGTGCCCGCCGAGAGCCGGCGGGGAACCGTCCGGCAGGATGCACCGGTGCCGCAGCCCGTCGTCGCCCCGCTCGACGCGCGCTTCCCGGATGTGCGGCGGATCGCGGTGCTGCGCGGGGGTGGCATCGGCGACCTGGTGTTCGCGCTGCCGGCGATCGCCGCGCTCCGCGCCGCCTACCCCGCCGCATCGATCGCGCTGCTCGGCTCGGAGGCGCACGCCGCGCTGCTCGCCGGGCGCGGGGTGGTCGACGAGGTGGTCGAGCTGCCGCGGATCGCAGGCGTGCGCGGGGACACGACCGACGAGCCTGCGGCGGAGGCGTTCGTCGCCGCGCTCCGCGATCGGCGACTCGATCTGGCGGTCCAGCTGCACGGCGGCGGCAGGAACGCGAACCCCCTCCTGCTGCGCCTCGGCGCGCGGCACACCGTCGGCACCGGGACGCCGGACGCGGCGCCGCTCGAGCGGACCCTGCACTACGACTTCTTCCAGCACGAGGTCCTGCGGTGGCTGGAGGTGGCCGGGCTCGCCGGTGCCGCCCCGGTCGACCTCGAGCCGGTGCTGCCCGTCGCCGCCGCGGAGCGCGCGACCGCCCGTGCGCTGCTCGGCGGGCCGGCGGTCGTCGTGCATCCCGGCGCGACGGATCCGCGCCGCCACTGGCCCGTCGAGCGCTTCGGCGCGGTCGCCGCTGCCGTCGTGCGGGACGGCGGCCAGGTCGTGGTCGTCGGGGACGCCTCCGAGGTCGCCGTCGCGCGGCAGGTCGTCGCTGCGGCGCACGCGGAGCTGCTGCCGGAGGAGCAGGCGCGCGTGCGCTCGCTGGCCGGTCGGCTCGATCTGCCCGGGCTCGTCGGGGTGCTGGCGGAGGCGTCGGTCGTCATCGCGAACGACAGCGGGCCTCGGCACCTCGCGCAGGCGGTCGGCGCGAGGACCGTCGGCATCTTCGTCTTCGGCAACACGATCAACGCGATGCCGTTCGGTCGTGCCCGGCACCGCATCCGGCTCGGCCGGATCACCCGGTGCCCGATCTGCGGCCGCGACGCGACCCAGGTCGGCTGGACCGCGGAGCGCTGCGAGCACGACCCCTCCTACGTCTCGGACGTCCCGGTCGAGGACGTGCTGCAGGACGTGCGGGCGCTGCTCGGAGGGTGATCGGGGCTGACGAGCGCGGCCGATGCCGGGAGTTCCGAGAGGACTCAGGTGCGCGAGGAAGTCTGTCGAGGTGCTCGATATGAACCTCCTCCCCGTCGTCGTGATCCTGATCATCCTGATCGTCATCGCCTTCGTCGCGCTGGTCCTCCGCCGTGGCAGGGCCCGGGCGCAGCGCGCCGGGGAGGAGTCGAACGCGCGCCGGCGCCAGCGGGACGAGCAGCAGCCCTGACGTCGGCCGGCACCGCGATGCCGGAAGCGCGCTCGCAGTCCGGCAGGATCAGCGGCGTGGACATCGTGCACTGGCTCTTCGACGCGCAGATCCGGTTCGGCTCGCAGTCGATCTACTGGAGGGAGCTGCTCGGCAACGTCTTCGGCCTGGCGTCCGCTCTGGGAGGCATGCGCCGCAGGATCTGGGCGTGGCCGGTCGGCATCGTCGGCAACGTGCTGCTGTTCACCGTGTTCCTCGGGTCCGCGTTCGGCGAGCCGAACGCGGTGAACCTCCTCGGTCAGGCCGGTCGTCAGATCGTCTTCATCATCGTGAGCGTCTACGGGTGGTACCGCTGGACGAGGCGCAGCGACACCACGTCCACCTCGATCACGCCGCACTGGGCGTCGTGGCGCGAGCGCATCGGCCTGGTCGTCGTGATGGTCGGCGGCACCGCGATCCTCACGCCCGTCTTCACGGCGCTCGGCTCCTACTCGCCGCAGTGGAGCGACGCATGGATCTTCATGGGCTCGGTGCTGGCCACCTACGGGATGGCGAAGGGCTGGGTCGAGTTCTGGCTGATCTGGGTCGCCGTCGACGTCGTCGGCGTCCCCCTGCTGTTCTCGGCGGGGTTCTACG
Source organism: uncultured Amnibacterium sp. (assembly GCF_964244015.1). Taxonomy (NCBI): domain Bacteria; kingdom Bacillati; phylum Actinomycetota; class Actinomycetes; order Micrococcales; family Microbacteriaceae; genus Amnibacterium; species uncultured Amnibacterium sp. The sequence continues at coordinate 12,807 of NZ_CAXTHO010000068.1, forward strand.
CGACCGGGCTCATGTACGTGGTCTACGGCGTCTTCACCCTGACCGGTTTCTTCGTCTGGCGGAACCGGCGCGTCCGGCCCTCCTCCGCGATCCTCGTCGAGGGCTGACGCACTCTCCGTTTTGTAGGAAGGACCTTCCTACAAAACGGAGAGTGTCGGGTCAGGGCCAGCTCGGCTCCTCCTCGTGCATGACCGAGATCTCGCGGATCTCGGAGCCGCGCGGGCTCTGCAGCGCGAACACGACCGCGGCCGCGACGTTGGCCGGATCGTTCAGGTTCGCGTCCTCGCCCGGCGCGTACTGCGCGGTGCGGCCGTCGAAGAACCTCGTCTTCATGCCGGCGGGGATCAGCGTCGTGACGCCGATCTGCCCGCGCGTCTCCGCCGCGAGCGCACGGGTGAACCCGATCACGCCGAACTTCGACGCCGAGTAGGCGGTCGCGTCCGAGACGGCCCGCACCCCGAGCGACGACGACACCGTGACGACGCGGCCGTGCGTCGCGGTCAGCGACGGCAGCGCCGCGCGGACGACGGCGACGGTGCCGAGCAGGTTCACCGCGACGACGCGCTCCCACACGTCGCCGGGGATCTCGTCCAGCCGCCCCGGCTTGTCGATGCCCGCGGCGGTGACGACGGCGTCGAGGCCGCCCTGCTCCTCCGCGATCCTGGCGACCAGCGCCTCGATCGCGCGCGTGTCGGTGACGTCGCCCTGGTACGCGGTGTAAGCGCTGCCTTCCACGTCCAGGTCGATCACGATCGGTGTGCCGCCCGCGGCCGCTACGGCGTCCGCGACGGCGAGGCCCAGACCGGAGGCGCCGCCGGTGATCAGGGTGCGCCCGACGGGCGTCAACGTGGTGGATGCGATGGGCATGGGATGTCCTTCGGTCGTGCGGTTCGGGCTGCGGGCTGAGAAGGGGTCAGGAGACGCGCTGGATCGCCGCGGCGAGTCGCGTCGTCGAGCGGCCGGGGAAGAACGGCACGGTGACCGCGCGGCCGCCCCACTCGGTGATGACGGCGGCCTCGGGCAGGGAGGCGGCCTCGTAGTCGCCGCCCTTGACCCAGATGTCGGGACGGACGCGGCGGATCGCGTCGACGGGGGTGTCCTCGCCGAACACGATCACGCCGTCGACGACCTCGAGCGCCTCGAGCAGGTCGACCCGGTCCGACGCCGTCATCAGCGGCCGCTCGGGCCCCTTCAGTCGGCGGACGGAGTCGTCGGAGTTGAGCAGCACGATCAGGCAGTCGCCGAGCGCCCGCGCCGCGGACAGCGTGCGGGCGTGCCCGGCGTGGATCAGGTCGAAGACGCCGCCGGTCGCGACGACCGTGCCGCCGGCAGCACGGACCCGCTCGACGACCGCGAGCGCCTCCTGGTCGGGGATCGGCAGCGTCGTGGCCGGGGCGTCCTGCAGCACGGCGACGCCGCCGTCCTCGAGGTACTGCGCGGTCTCGGCGACCGCGCGCTGCATCGCATCGCCTCGCGTGGCACCCGATCCGAGCGCCACCGCGAGCGCCGACGCGAACCGGTCGCCCGCGCCGTTCACGTCCGCGTCGCGCACCTCGGGCGCTGAGGCGATCAGCGGCAGCCCCGTGGAGGAGGTGCGCAGCAGCGCGCCGTGCGCGCCCATCGTGATCACGACGGCCGCGCAGCCCCAGTCGGCGAGCAGGCGCTGCGCCGCCTCGTCGGCGAAGGCGACGCCGCTGCCCTCGACGCCCGAGAACGCGCGGGCCTCCCCGAGGTTCGGGGTCGCGATCACCCCGGGCACCGGCCGGACGCCGCGCGCGTGCGGATCCCAGACGACGGGGATCCGCGAGGCCGCCTCGGCGACCGCGTCGCGCAGTGCCGGCTCCTCGAGCAGGCGGCGCCCGTAGTCGGCCGCGATCACGACGTCGGCCGACGCGACGGCCGCGATCATCTCGGCCGTCACCTCGGGCAGCTCCGGCGTGGCCGTGCCCTCGTCGACGCGGGCGATCGGCTGCTCGCGGCTGCGGAGGCGCGTCTTCACGACCGTGGGGGAGGGGGACCGGCCGGCGACCAGCATGATGCCGTGCAGCAGCGGAGGGAGCTCGGCTGCGCGCGCGTCGTCCGAGAGCGCGGTGACGAGGGTGACCTCGTGGCCGTCGCGGGTGAGCAGCGTGGCGACGAGCCCGGCTCCTCCTGCGCGCTTCGTCTCGGTGACGACATCGAGCACGGGGACGGGGGCGTAGGGCGTGAGCCGCAGGACCTCGCCTTCCACATCGATGTCGAGGAGCAGGTCCCCGACGACGACGACCTTCATCGTGTCGCTCCGATCCGGTCGCGCACGATCGCGTCGAACACGCGGCAGAGCGCATGCACGGCGACGAGCTGCGCCTCCTGCACGGTGGCGCCCACCCCGGGCAGGGTCAGCGCGTCGTCGACGGCCGCCGTGAGCGGGTTCGGCCCGTCGCCGGTCAGCGCCCACACGGTCGCGCCCGCCTCCCGTCCGGCCTCCGCGGCGCGGACGAGGTTCGCGCTCGTGCCGCTCGTCGACAGCAGCACCAGCACGTCGCCGGGCCGCGCGTGCGCCGTCACCTGGCGCGCGAACGACTCCGCGTAGCCGTAGTCGTTCGCGATCGCGGTGAG
>NZ_CAXTHO010000069.1:0-15382 GCF_964244015.1 uncultured Amnibacterium sp.
TCGTCGACGATCACGAACGCGTCGTGGAGGCTGCGGCCCCGGATGTGGGTGAGCGGCAGCACCTCGAGCGTGCCGTTCTCCACGATCTCCTCGATCACGTTCTGCGAGACCACCGCGCCGAGGGTGTCGAAGACCGCCTGTCCCCACGGGTTCATCTTCTCGGCGGCGTCGCCGGGCAGGTAGCCCAGCTCTTGGCCGCCGACCGCGTAGAGGGGGCGGAAGACCAAGATGCGGCGGTGCTGCTGCCGCTCGAGCACGGCCTCGAGGCCCGCGCAGAGCGCCAAGGCGCTCTTGCCGGTACCGGCACGTCCGCCGAGCGAGACGATGCCGACGTCGGAGTCGAGCAGGAGGTCGATCGCGAGCCGCTGCTCGGCGCTGCGGCCGTGCAGACCGAAGACGTCGCGGTCGCCTCGGACCAGCTTCAGCTCGCCCTTCTTCACCACGCGGGCGAGCGCGCTGCCGCGATCGGAGCTGAGCACCACCCCCGTGTTGATCGGCAGGTCCCGCGCCGCGTCGGTGCTCAGGTGGTGGTCGTCGTAGAGCCGGTTCAGCTCGTCCGACGGCAGCGCCAGCTCGGCGACGCCGGTGTACCCGGTGTCGACGGCGAGCTCGGCGTAGTACTCCTCCGCCCGCAGCCCGATGGAGGCGGCCTTCACCCGCATCGGCAGGTCCTTGGAGACGACGGTCACCTCGAGACCGTCGTTCGCGAGGTTCTGCGCGACCGCGAGGATGCGCGCGTCGTTGCCGCCGAGCTGCAGACCGTTCGGCAGCACGCTCATGTTCGAGTGGTTCAGCTCGACCCGGAGCGAGCCGCCGTCGCCGACCGGCACCGGGAAGTCGAGGCGCTCGTGCTGCACGCGCAGCTCGTCGAGATTCCGGAGGGCCTGGCGTGCGAAGTAGCCGATCTCGGGGTCGTTCCGCTTGCCCTCGAGCTCGGAGATCACGACGACCGGCAGGACGACCGAGTGCTCGGCGAAGCGGAACGGCGCCTTCGGATCGGACAGCAGCACCGAGGTGTCGAGCACGAACGTGCGGGTCCGGGTCTGCACCGTCGATTCGGCGGCGGATTCGGGTGAACGGGCGGACAGCGCTTCAGGCACGCGGCCTCTTTCCCCCGCGGAGGTTCAGCGAACCCCCGCAGATCTCGTTCTCGCCGGAACCATGCGCGCCCCTTCAGTCGCGAGCCGCACGGCGTCCCGGACCGGGTGAGGTACCCGATGCGCACACCGTACGACACGGGTGCGACGGCAGTGTTACGCGCAGGGGACGTGTCTGAGAACGGGCTCGCTCGGGGTGGTCTCGAGGCTCGCTTCGCTCGAACCTCGACCAGCGGGCGGACGGCGGGCGGAGCGGCGGCGGGCGGACGGACAGCGGGCGGGCGGACCGGCGGACCGACGGCGGGCGGACCGGCGGGCGGGCGGACGGGGAGAGGGGGCTCAGACCTCGGCGCGGGCGGTCGCCTGCTCGGCGATGCAGCGCACGACGGCGTCGTCCCCGGCGTCGAGGACCGCGGTCGCGGCGGCCTTGACCTCGTCGGAGGCGGCGGCGGTCGCGTAGGACTCGTCGGCTTCGGCGAACAGCGGCAGGTCGTTCGCCCCGTCACCGAACGCGACGACGCGGCTGAAGCCGTGCTCGGCCGCGATCCGCCGGACCCCGGAGCCCTTGGTCGTGCCGGCGGCCGTCACGTCGAGCACACCGACACCGCTCTCGCGCGTCCCGGTGAGCGCCAGGTCGCATCCGGTACCCCACGAGATCGCGCGGATCATGCGGGCCAGACGCCGGACGACGGGGTACTCGCCGCGGATGCTGACGAAGAAGCCGCGGTCGTGGTCGACCTCGTCCCAGGCGTCGACCGGCGTGAGCCTCGGGTCGTCCGGTCGCGCCTCCAGGAACGTGTCGACGCCGCTGGTCTCGGCGCCGCGCACCCAGCTGACCCTGTCGTCGTCCCCGTCGAGCCAGAAGACGAGCGGGGTGACGCCGGCGGCGAGCGCCGCACCGACGAGCGGGCGGAGGGCTCGCGCGTCGAGGTGCTCCCACCACAGCGGCCTGCGGTCCGCGGGGTCGACTGCGGTCGCGCCGCTGTAGGCCACGACCGGCAGGGACAGCGGGAGGCCCTCGAGCGCGCGGAACGCCGTCAGCGGCGACCGGGCCGTCGCGACCGTGAACGCGGTGCCGTCGGCCAGCAGATCGGTGAGCGTCGAGCGGGCGGCGTCGGAGAGCGTGCCGTCGGCGCCGAGCAGCGTGTCGTCGAGGTCGCTCACGTACAGGGTGCGGGCGGGTCCGGTGAGCGTCATCGGACCGGCCGCACAGCCGTGGCGTAGGCGGACAGGGCGGATCGCAGCATGCCCATCGTCTCCTCCGTGGTTCCGGCGTGCGGGGAGAGCCGCACGCGACCGTCTCGGACCGTCACCGAGACGCCGTGGTTGAACAGGGCGGCCGTGAAGGCCGTGAGCCGGTCGGGCAGCGGCTCGACCACGACGATGCCGGCGCGCTCGGACTCGGCGCGCGGCGAGACGACGGGCAGCCCGAACTCGTCCGCGAGCGCGAGCACGCGCGCGACCCGCTCGCCGAGGCTCGCGGCGACGGCCGCAGGTCCCGCCTGCGTCAGGTCCTCGAGCGCCGCGGCGAGCCGGGCGGCTGCGACCTGGTCGGGCGAGGACACCTGCATGCCGGCCGCGCCGTCGGCGGCGGGCGGCACGCGGTCCCAGGCCGCATCCCCTTCGACGCCGCCGAACCCGGACAGCACGGGCGTGAGCCGGTTCGCGGCGCGGTCCGAGACCGCGAGGAACGCGGTCCCCCAGCCGGCGCGCAGCCATGTCTGGCCACCGCACGCGACGACGTCGGCGGCGTCCCACGGCAGGTCGACCGCGCCGAGCGCCTGCACGGCGTCCACGATCAGCAGGCGGTCGCCGATCACCTGGCGGATGCCGTCCAGGTCCGCGACGAAGCCCGTGCGCGCGTCGACCGCGCTGACAAGGACCGCCATCGTCGTGCTCGTCAGCGCCTCCCGGATGCCGCCGGGGGTGACGCGCCCCTGATCGGCGCCCAGCCAGATCGGGGTGACGACCTGCGTCGCCTCCGCGGCCCGGACGGCGGTGATCGGGAGGGCCGGGTAGTCCGCCGGGGACACGAGCAGCCCGCCGGCGAGCCCGTAGACGGCCTGCGTGATCCCCTGACCGGTGCTGGGCTGGAAGGCGATCTGGTCCGACCGGAACCCCGTGAGCACCGCGGCGGCGTCGCGGAGGCGTCCGGCGCCGCGCTCCAGCCGTTCCTTCGCTCCCCAGCGCGCGCGGCGGACGAGATCCTCCTGCGCGGCGGACTCCGCGACCACCGCGGCGGAGAGCGGACCGAAGGCAGCGAAGTCGAGGTAGCCCGGTTCCTCCCCGAAGCCGTCGAGATACTCGGTCAAGGCGTCCATGGCGAGCACCGAGCGTAGCGGCGCGCAGAGCGGGTCAGGCGCCGTACCGCCGCTGCCGGAGGGCGTAGGAGCGCAGCGCGCGCAGGAAGTCCACCTCGCGTAGATCCGGGCCGAGCGCCTCCACGAAGTAGAACTCGCTGTGCGCGCTCTGCCAGACCATGAAGTCGGACAGGCGCTGCTCGCCGGAGGTGCGGATCACGAGGTCCGGATCCGGCTGGCCGGTCGTGTACAGGTGCTCGGCGATCCGCTCGGGCTCGAGCTGCTCGCTGAGGTTCGCGAGCGTGCCGCCCGCCGCCTCGTGCTCCATGACGATGCTGCGCATCGCGTGGGTGATCTCGGTGCGCCCGCCGTAGCCGACGGCGAGGTTGATGTGCAGCCCGGATCGGCCCGCCCCCTGCGCCTCCGCGGTCCGCAGGGACGCGAGCAGCGCCTCGGGGAGCCCCTCCGTGGTGCCGACGTGCTTGACCCGCCACCGGGTCGACAGGTCGAGCGCGAGCGTGCCGATGATGTCGAACAGGGCGGTCAACTCGCCTCCCGCGCGACCGCGGAGGTTGTCGGTCGACAGGAGGTAGAAGGTGACGTGCGGGATGCCGAGGCCGTCGACCCACCCGGCGAACTCGAGCAGCTTGTCGGCGCCGGCGCGATGGCCGTGCGCCGCGGTCTCGAGCCCGACCAGCTTCGCCCAGCGCCGGTTGCCGTCGAGGATCATCGCGATGTGCTGCGGCAGCGCGGACGACGCGAGGTTGTGCCGGAGCCGCCGCTGGTACAGCGAGTAGAACGGCCTGCGCAGGCGAACCCCTCTCCACCGCACCCCGACACCGTACGCCCGGGATCGGCGCGTCGGCCGACGGCTACCCTCGATTTCATGCAGGAGTCGACGGAGCAGTCCTCGACGGTCGAGCCGCCGCACCTCCCCCTGCTGGAGGAGTCCGCGGACGACGCGCGGATGGAGCCGAAGCCCACGTGGCGCGGCTGGATCCACGCCGTGACGGCACCGGTCGCGGCGGTCGCCGGCCTGGTGCTCGTGGCGCTCGCGACGACGCCCGAGGCGCGCTGGGCGTGCGTCGTGTTCGCGCTGACGTCGATCCTGCTGTTCGGCAACTCCGCGCTGTACCACCGCGTGAACTGGTCACCGAGGGTGCAGCTCGCGCTGAAGCGCGTCGACCACGCCAACATCTTCCTGCTCATCGCCGGCACCTACACCCCCCTCGCGCTGCTGGCGCTGCCCCGCGGGCAGGGGCTCGTGCTGGTCACCGTCGTCTGGGCCGGCGCGCTGATCGGGGTGGCGTTCCGGGTGCTCTGGATCGGGGCGCCGCGCTGGCTGTACGTCGCGCTGTACCTCCTGCTCGGCTGGGCGGCCGTGGCCTTCTTCGTGCCGCTGTTCCAGGCGAACGCCGCGATGATGATCCTGGTCGCCGTCGGCGGCCTGCTCTACACCGGCGGGGCCGTCTGCTACGGGTTCAAGCGACCGAACCCGTTCCCCGGCCGGTTCGGCTTCCACGAGATCTTCCACACCTGCACGGTGCTCGCGTTCCTCTGCCACTGGACGGCAACCCTGCTGATCGCGCTGCACCCCGTCGCCTGAACCACCCGCTCCTCACGAGTGAGGCGCGATCAGGAGGTCGGCGGGTGCTCCTGCGCGCGGCGCTCCTGCAGCTCGCCGCGGTAGCGGACCCGGCGCACGCGGCGGATCATGTCGGCGATCAGGAGGATCGTGGCCAGCGTCACGAACAGGATCGCGAGGAATCCGACCACGCCGGGCGTGACCGCGTTCTCGTTCACGTTCAGCGACGGGGACGGCGACGGGGTCGCCGCCAGGAGCAGACCGAGCATCGTGCCCTCCTCGGCTAGCCTCGTGAGCTCACGAATCTAGTTCACCGGCCGGACGGGAGGACGCGTGAGCACGCGCATCACGACCCTCGACGAGCGGTACGGCCGCACCCCCCGCCGCCGTCGGCGGGGTCGCGTCCGCACGGTCGTGGCCGCGGGGATCGCGGTCGTGGCCGTCGCCGCATGGGCCGTCTGGACCGGGATCGGCGGGGCGACGACGACGCTCGGCGTCACCACGACCGGCATCACGGTCATCGGCGACGAGGCCACCGACGTGCAGTGGCTCGTGACCGGCCGGTCCGGCACCGCACTCGTCTGCGCGATCGAGGCGACCGACGCCAGCGGCGCCGTCGTGGGGCTCGCCGAGGTCGTGGTCCCCGCCTCCGGACAGATCAACCGCACCGGCCAGACCCGGGTGCGCACCGTCCGCCTGGCGTCGAACGGGTTGATCGAGTCCTGCCGGGACGCCTAAACTCGCCCATCCGATCCGCGCTCGGCGCCCACCGGCGTGCGCGTCGCAGCGCCGCCTCGTCGGCGCCGGCCGCCACGAGGGCCGAGCCCCTGCGGATCCCGCGAACCGAGACGAGGAATCCGTCATGTCCAACGCACCCACCGCCAACTGGTTGACCCAGGCGTCGTTCGACCGGCTGACCGCCGAGCTGGAGGAGTTGTCGGGCCCGCGTCGCGAGGAGGTCGTCGCGCGCATCGCGCAAGCCCGCGAGGAGGGCGACCTGAAGGAGAACGGCGGGTACCACGCGGCCAAGGAGGAGCAGGGCAAGATCGAGGCCCGCATCCGCCAGCTGACCGTGATCCTCCGCACCGCCGAGGTGGGCCAGGCCGCCGAGGTCACCGACGTCGTCGCTGCCGGCAACGTCGTCACGGCGACCGTCGCGGGCACCGAGCTGCGGTTCCTGCTCGGCAGCCGCGAGATCGCGGGCGACTCCGGGATCGACGTCTACAGCGAGAGCAGCCCGCTCGGCCGCGCGGTGCTCGGCGCGAAGGTCGGCTCGACGGTCAGCTTCGAGGCGCCGAACGGCCGCGCCATCGAGGTGCAGGTGACCAAGGTCGAGCCGTACGACGGCTGACGGCTGGTGGTCTCGAGGCTCGCTGCGCTCGCACCTCGACCAACGGGGCTCGGGTCGGAGTCAGGTGACGATGACGCGGGGCTGGTAGCCCGCCTCCTCCAGCCGCGCCATCACGGCGGCCTGGTGGGGCTTGCCGCGGGTCTCGACGCTGATGTCGATCTGCACCTCGCTGATCTGCGTGCCCGAGCCATGGCGGGTGTGCAGCACCTCGACGACGTTCGCGTTCGCCTCCGCGATCAGGGCGGCGATCACGGCCAGCTGACCGGGACGGTCCGGCAGACCGATGCGCAGCGTCATGTATCGGTCGGAGGTGACGAGGCCCCGGCTGATGACGCGCTCCATCGTCAGCGGGTCGATGTTGCCGCCCGACAGGACCGCGACCGTGACGCCGGGATCCGGGACGACGCCGGAGAGCAGCGCGGCGACGCCGACCGCGCCGGCGGGCTCGACGACGAGCTTCGCGCGTTCCAGCAGTACCAGCAGCGCGCTCGCGGTCTCGTCGTCGGTCACGGTGACGACGTCGTCGACCAGGTCGCGCACGATCTGAAACGTGATCCTGCCCGGCGTGCCGACCGCGATGCCGTCGGCGATCGTCGGCTTCGTCTGCACGGTGCGGACCTCGCCGGCCTGCAGGGAGGCGGGGAACGCGGCCGCGTTCGCGACCTGGACGCCGATCACGCGCACGTGGGGTGCGAGCTGCTTGACCGCGGAGGCGATCCCGGAGATCAGGCCTCCGCCGCCGACGGGCACGACGATCGTCTGCACGTCGGGCACGTCCTCGAGGATCTCGAGCCCGACGGTGCCCTGCCCGGCGATGACGTCGGGGTGGTCGAACGGCGGGATGAACACCGCACCGGTCGCCTCCGCGAAGCGCGCCGCGGCGGCGAGCGACTCGTCGACGACGTCGCCGACCAGCTGCACGTCGGCGCCGTAGTCGCGCGTCGCGGCGAGCTTCGGCAGCGCGACGCCCATCGGCATGAAGATCGTCGCCGCGATGCCGAGCTGCCGGGCGGCGAAGGCGACGCCCTGCGCGTGGTTCCCGGCGGACGCCGCGACGACGCCGCGCGCCCGCTCCTCCGGGGTGAGGCGGGAGAGACGGTAGGAGGCGCCGCGGATCTTGTAGGAGCCGGTGCGCTGCAGGTTCTCGCACTTCAGGTGCACCGGCGCCCCGGTGACCGACTGGAGGTAGCGGGAATGCTCCATCGGCGTGCGCGAGGCGAGCGGTGCGAGCACGCGCGCCGCGTCGCGGATGCGCTCGATCGAGGGGGCGGCGACGCTGTCGACGACGTCCGTCAGCACGGCCGCCGCCGCAGCGGTCGTGCCGATGGTGCTGTCCGACTCAGGCAACGGTCTTCACGTCCTGCGGGCGGGGCCGCCGATCCCGTCGCCGGCTCGGCCGGTCCTGGTCGGCGTGCGGCACGTCGTCGGTCGGGGGCGGCGGCTGCCCCTTCCAGGACCCGCCCGCCAGGAACTTCACCGCCGAGTTCAGCGCCGCCGCGAACGGCACCGCGAACACCGCTCCCGCGATGCCGCCGAGCAGCGACCCGAGCGCCACCGAGACGACGACGGCGATGGGATGCAGGCGCACCGCGGTGCCCATGAGCAGCGGCTGCAGGATGTGGGACTCCAGCTGGTTCACCGCGATCAGGCCGGCGAGCATGATGACGGCCTGCAGCACCGTGTTGTCCGGGAACAGGCCGGGGTAGATCAGCGCGACGATCACCGCGAGCGAGCCGGTCGTCACCGCCCCGATGATCGGGATGAACGCGCCGAGGAACACCACGACGGCGATCGCGAACACGAACGGCAGCTGCAGGACCGCGGCGACGATGCCGATCCCGATCGCGTCGATGAGCGCGACGATGATCTGCACCCGGGCGTACTCGCCCACCGAGAGCCACACGGCCCGGCCCGCGCCGTCGACGGCGGCGCGGGCCCGCCGGGGCGCGAGCCGGACGCACCAGCGCCAGATGCCCGCGCCGTCGAGCACGAAGAACAGCGTGGTGAAGAGCGTCAGCAGCAGGCCGACGGCGAGGTCGCCGATGGTGGAGGCGCCGGCGACCGCACCGGAGACGACCGAACCCGAGTTGCTCTGCACCGCCTTGGTGGCGCTCGCGATGAGGTTCATCAGATCCGCCTCGCTGAACCCGAGCGGCCCGGTGCGGAGGAAGGCGAGGAACGTGTCGTAGGACTTCCCGACCTGCGTCTCGAAGCCGGGCAGCCCGGCCCGCAGCGTCAGCACGACGAGGGTGACCAGCCCGGCGATGATCACGAGGAGGCCGACGAAGGTCACCACGACGGCGAGCCAGCGCGGCCAGCCCCACTTCAGCAGCCGGCGCTTGACCGGCGTCAGCAGCGCGGACAGCAGGACCGCGACCGCGACCGGGATCACGACGATGTGCAGCTGGACGATGAGGAACAGCACCACCGCGATGAGCACGAGCACGCCGATCACGCGCCACGACCAGGCACCCGCGATCTTCAGGCTCACCGGCACGGCACGCGAGACGACGTCGTCCGTCTCGGTCCCCGTGTCCTCGGTTCGTCTGGGCATCCCGCGATTCTAGGGATGCGCTGCAGGAACGCTGACCCCACGTCGGGGGCCGTCGCCGCCGACGCATACGGTCGGGGGCATGGACCAGCTGTCGGCTCGGGAGGCGCGGCGTATCGCGCTCGCCGCGCAGGGCTTCGGGCGGGCGCATCCGCCGACCGCGGGGCGCGCCCGGATCGAGGCGGAGCTGCTGCGCCTCCGGGTGCTGCAGATCGACTCGGTGAACGTGTTCGAGCGCAGCCACTACCTGCCGCTGCTCGCCCGGCTCGGGCCCTACGACCGCACGCGGCTCGACCGCCTCCTGCTCGATCCCGCCGGCGAGCGGCTCGAATACTGGGCGCACGAGGCGGCCTTCATCCCGAAGACCGACCTCGGGCTGTTCGCGTTCCGGATGGAGCAGTACCGGACGAAGCACGCCGCGCTGCACGTTCAGCATCGCGCGCTGATCGCGGCGCTGCTCGCCGAGATCGCCGACCGCGGCCCGCTCGCGGCGAGCGAGATCGAGCAGCAGCCGAGCGTGCGGCAGGGGCCGTGGTGGGGCTGGTCGGACACGAAGCGCACGCTCGAGCTGCTGTTCCGCTCCGGCGAGCTGGTGAGCGCGGGGCGGCGCGGGTTCGAGCGGCGCTACGGCCTCCCCGAGCAGGTGCTGGGCGGCCCGCTCGAGCCGGTGGCGAAGGCGGAGGCGATCCGCGAGCTGGTCCGGCGGGCGGCGGTCGCGCACGGGGTCGCCGCGCTGCCGGACCTCGCCGACTACTACCGGCTGCGGTCGGACGAGACCGCGGTCGCCGCGCAGGAGCTGGAGGACTCGGGCGAGATCGTGCCCGTCGCCGTGCGCGGCTGGGACCGGGCCGACGGGAGACCACTGAAGGCCTGGCGGCACGTCGACGCCGTGCCGCCGACCCGGCTGCGCGCGGCCGCGGTGCTCTCGCCGTTCGACCCGGTCGTCTGGCAGCGCGACCGCATCCTGCGGATGTTCGGCTTCCACTACCGGATCTCGATCTACACGCCCGCCGCGCAGCGGGTGCACGGCTACTACGTGCTGCCGGTGCTGGTCGACGACCGCCTCGTCGGCCGCGTCGATCTGAAGTCCGACCGGCAGGCGGGGCGGCTGCTCGTGCAGGCCGCGTGGACGGAGCCGGAGGCGTCCGCGGGCACCGCCGAGCGACTCGTGCCCGTGCTGCGGGACGCGGCGCGGTGGCAGGGCCTCGACGCGATCGAGGTCGTCGGTGCCGGTGACCTCGCCCCGGCGCTCGGCGCGGCGCTCCGCTCCTCCGCCGAGTGATCTCGGGGCTCGGTGTTTCGTCGTTCAGGAGTTCTGGCGGGCGGGGAGGTGCGTGATCGCGGCCAGGACCTCGGCCACCGTGACCGCGGCGAGGGCCGGGTCCGGGTGGGGCGCGAAGGCGTCGCCGACGCGCAGCTCCGCGTGGGTGAGCGCGAGGTGCGGGCCGGGCGGCGGCCCCCACCGCTCGGGTCCGACGGGACCGAACAGCACCACGGAGGGGGTGCCGGCGGCGGAGGCGAGGTGCCCGGCGCCGGTGTCCGCCGTGACGACGAGGGCCGCGTCCGCGATCAGGGCGACGAAGCCGCCCAGCGAGGTGCGCCCGGCGAGCACGCGGTCCTCCGGCAGCCCGGCGAGCGCGGCCGCCTCGAGGGCGCGGGGCCGCTCCCCCGCACTGCCGCTGAGCACGACGCGGTGCCCGCGACCCTCGAGCGAACGCGCGACGGCCGCGAACCGGTCCACCGGCCACTCCCGGGAGGCGAAGGCCGCCCCGACGTGCACGACGGCCGCGTCCGGCGCCGGCGAGGGGACGTCCGAGCGGGCGATGCGCAGATCTTCCGGATCGCCCGGCATGCCGAAGGCCCCGGTCAGCCGCACCCAGCGATCGCGCTCGTGCTGCTGCTCCACCCATGGCGGCCCGGGCTCCCCGGCGGCGAGCGCGTGCCGCACCACCACCCGGGCACCGGTCGCGTCGACGATCGCGGCGGACTCCGGCCCGCCGCCGTGCAGGTTCGCGACGACGTCGATCTCGCCCCGTGCGAACGGCAGTGGCTCGAGCCCGCCGACCGGGACGAGCCCGTCGACGGCGTCGATCAGCTCGACGACCGGCTGCAGCCAGGCGGAGGTGGCGAGCAGCAGCCGATGCTCGCCCAGGCCGCGCCGCAGGGCACGAAGCGCGGGAACCGCGACGAGCAGGTCGCCGAGCTGGAGCGCTCGGAAGGCGACCGCGAGGGGCCGGCCGTCGACCTCCGGAGCGCCCGTCATGGCGAGAGTGTTTCAGCAGGAGTCGGGCTTTCTCTCAGCAATCATCCAGTCAGCCTCGCCCGGCGCCCTGTAGGCATTGGCGGATGACCTCGCGAACCGCTCCGCTCGCGGTGCTGTTCGATCGCGACAACACCCTGGTCGCGGACGTGCCGTACAACGGCGACCCCGAGCTGGTGCGGCCGATGCCCGGCGCGCTCGAGGCGGTCGCCGCGGTGCGCGCCGCCGGGCTGCCGATCGGCGTCGTGTCGAACCAGTCCGGGATCGCCAGGGGCATCGTCACCCGCGAGCAGGTCGACGCGGTGAACGCCCGCGTGGACGAGCTGTTCGGCGGCTTCGACACGTGGCAGGTGTGCCCGCACGGCCCCGACGACGGCTGCCTGTGCCGCAAACCGGCGCCCGGCATGGTGCTGCAGGCCGCGGAGGCGCTCGGCGTCGATCCGGCTCGCACGGTCGTGATCGGGGACATCGGCGCGGACGTCGGCGCGGCGCACGCAGCCGGCGCCCGGGCCGTGCTCGTCCCCACCTCCGTGACGCGTCAGCAGGAGGTGTGGGCCGCGGACGCCGTCGCCTCGGACCTCCGGGACGCCGTGCGGATGGCACTCGCGGGGGATGCCGCGTGAGGCGCGTGCTCGTCGCCCGGCTGGACAGCATGGGTGACGTGCTCGTCAGCGGCCCCGCGGTCCGGGCGGTCGCCGCCGCGGCCGAGGTGGTGCTGCTCGCCGGTCCGCAGGGGGCGGCGGCCGCGCGCCTGCTGCCCGGCGTCGCCGAGGTCCGGGTGCTCGCCGCGCCCTGGATCACGCCGACCGACCGCCCGGTCGATGGGGCGCTCGTCGCCGAGGTCGCGCGCACCGTCGCCGAGACCGGGGTGCAGGAGGCGGTCGTGCTCACGTCCTTCCACCAGTCCCCGCTGCCGCTCGCCCTCCTCCTGCGGCTTGCCGGCGTGCGCCGGATCACCGGCGCCTCCGTCGACGCCGCGGGCGGCCTGCTCGACGTCCGCCTGATCCCCGGCGAGGACCTGCCGGAGGAGCTGCCGGAGCCGCTCCGCGCCCTCCGCATCGCGGCGGCGGCCGGCTTCGTGCTGCCGGAGGGGGACGACGCCCGGCTGGCGGCGGAGCTGCCCGAGCGACCCCTCGCGGCGGGCATCGACCCCTATGTCGTCGTGCACCCCGGGGCCGCCGTGCCCGCCCGCGCCTACCCGGCGGAGCGGTGCGCGGAGGTCGTGGAGCTGCTCGCGGACCGCGGCCACCGCGTGCTCGTGACCGGCGGGCCCGACGAGCGCGCCCTCACCGCGCGGGTCGCCGGCGCGGCCGGGATCGACCTGGGCGGCGTGCTCGCGCTGGCCGAGCTGGGCGCCGTGCTCCGCGACGCCGACGTCGTCATCGTCGGCAACACCGGCCCCGCCCACCTCGCTGCCGCGGCCGGCACCCCGGTCGTCAGCCTGTTCGCGCCGGTCGTCCCGGCCGAGCGCTGGGCCCCGTGGGGGGTGCCGGTCGAGCTGCTCGGCGACCAGGAGGCGGCCTGCCGCGGCTCCCGCGCCCGGGTCTGCCCGATCGCGGGTCACCCGTGCCTCGCCTCCGTCTCGCCCGAGGCCGTCGTGGAGGCCGCCGACCGACTCGTGGGAGCAGCCGCATGAAGGTTCTCCTCTGGCACGTGCACGGCGGCTGGACGGACGCGTTCGTCCGCGGCGGCCACGACTACCTGGTCCCGACCACGCCCGCCCGCGACGGCTGGGGCCTCGGCCTCGGCGGGCGCGACTGGCCCGCCCGCGAGGTCGCGCCGGAGGACCTCCGCGGCGAGGACGTCGACGTCGTGGTGCTGCAGCGCCCCGACGAGCTGGCGGCGGCGGAGCGCCTGACGGGCCGTCGGATCGGGCCCGACCTGCCCGCCGTCTACCTCGAGCACAACACCCCGAAGGGCGACGTGCCGCTGTCGGTGCATCCGATGGCGGATCGCGGCGATCTCGACCTGGTGCACGTGACCCACACGAACGCGCTGCTCTGGGACACCGGCCGCACGCGGACCCGCGTGATCGAGCACGGCGTCCGCGATCCGGGGCTGCGCTACACCGGAGGGCGGGCCCGCTTCGCCGCGGTGATCAACGAGCCGGTGCGCCGCTGGCGCGTCACCGGCACCGACCTGCTCCCCCGCTTCGCCGAGGTCGCGCCGGTCGACGTGTTCGGGATGGGCACCGACCTGCTCGACGACGCCTTCGAGGGCGCTCCCCCGATCCGCGGTCTCGGCGACGTGCCGCCCGCCGCGATGCACCCCGCGCTCGCGGAGCGCCGCGCCTACCTCCACCCCCACCGCTGGACGTCGCTGGGGCTGTCGCTGATCGAGGCGATGCAGCTCGGGATGCCCGTGATCGCGCTCGCCGCGACGGAGGCGCCGCGCGCCGTGCCGCCCGAGGCGGGGGCGATCTCCGCCGACGTCGACGAGCTGGTCCGGGCGGCGCGGGTGCTGCTCGCGGACCCGGAGGAGGCGAGGCGCCGCGGCGCCATCGCGCGCGAGATCGCACTCGAGCGCTTCGGGCTCGCCCGGTTCCTCGCCGACTGGGACGAGACGCTCGACGCGGCCGTAGCACGACGTGCCCGCATCACGCGAACCGACCTCGGGGGGATTGTGCTCACCGGCTCGGATCTGCGAGAAGTCGAGTGATGAGAATCGCACTCGTGTCCGAGCACGCCAGCCCGCTCGCCGTGATCGGCGGTGTCGACGCCGGCGGGCAGAACATCCACGTCGCCGCGCTCGCGACCGCCCTCGGCGCCGCCGGCCACCTCGTGGACGTGTACACGCGGCGCGACGATCCGAGCCTGCCGGCCTCCGTGCCGTTCGCACCGAACGTCACCGTCGTGCCGATCTCGGCCGGTCCGGCGACGGCCGTGCCGAAGGACGAGCTGCTGCCGCTGATGGGCGAGTTCGCCGACGCGCTCGCGGCCGCCTGGATCGCCGACCGCCCCGACGTGGTCCACGGCCACTTCTGGATGTCCGGCCTCGCGACGCTCGACGCCGCGGGCCGGGTCGACCTGGCGCTCGGCGGCCACCTGCCCGTCGTGCAGACCTTCCACGCGCTCGGCGTCGTGAAGCGCCGGCAGCAGGGCGCCCGCGACACGTCGCCCGCCGAGCGCGCGTTCCTCGAGCCCGACGTCGCCCGGCGCGCCGACGCGATCGTGGCGACCTGCTCGGACGAGGCGTTCGAGCTGAAGGCGTTCGGCGTCCCGGCTTCGCGCATCGCCGTCGTGCCGTGCGGGGTCGACACGACGCTGTTCTCCCCGACGGGCCCGGTCGCGCCCCGCACCGACCGCCTCCGGCTGATCACCGTGAGCCGCCTGGTCCCGCGCAAGGGCGTCGGGAACGCGATCGAGGCGCTGGCCCGCCTCGTGCGGCGCGGCGTCGACGCCGAGCTCGTCGTCATCGGCGGCGCGGGTGACGTCGACCACCTCACCGCCGAGCCCGAGATCGACCGGCTGCGGCGCGTCATCGCCGACGAGGGGCTCGAGGACCGCGTGCTGCTCGCCGGCGGCATCGCCCACGACGCGCTGCCGGCGTGGTACCGGAGCGCCGACGTGGTCGTCTGCGCGCCCTGGTACGAGCCGTTCGGGATCGTTCCGGTGGAGGCGATGGCCTCCGGTCGCGCCGTCGTCGCCACGCGGGTCGGCGGGCTGATCGACACCGTCGTCGACGACGGGACCGGCGTGCACGTGCCGCCGCGGGACCCCGAGGCGCTCGCCGACGCCGTCGAGGCGCTGCTCGCCGACCCCGAGCGCCGACTCCGCTACGAGCGGGCCGGTCGCCGCCGCGCGGCCACCCGCTACACGTGGCGGAGAATCGCGGCGGACACATTTCGCACATACGAGCGCCTCGCGGCCAGCGATCGCGCGAACGAGCTGCTGGCAGGAGGCGGTTGACCGTGACCGGGAGCCCGACCGGGACCGTGGACGTCGCGCGCCGGCACATCGATGCGCTGGCGCCGACGCTCGGCGCGCTCGCGGAGCAGTCGCCCCGGCTCGCCGAGTGGGGCCGCGTCCTCGCCGACCGGCTGCTCGGCGGCGGCAGGCTGCTCGCCGCGGGCAACGGCGGCAGCGCCGCGGAGGCGCAGCACCTGACGGCCGAGTTCGTCGGCAGATTCGACGGCGACCGCCGCGCGTTCAGCGCTATCGCGCTGCACGGCGACACCTCCGCACTCACCGCGATCGCGAACGACTACGGCTACGCGGAGTCGTTCGCGCGCCAGGTGA
>NZ_CAXTHO010000070.1:0-15289 GCF_964244015.1 uncultured Amnibacterium sp.
GCGACCAGGCGGAGCCGTTCATCGTCGTCACCCTGGCGGAGTCGGTCGGGCACAGTCGCGACCGGGTGATCCTGTCCGTCGGCTTCGGACGGACGCCACACGGGCGCACGCTGTCCGAGCTCGGCCCCCTCGCGCGGCCCGGCGGGGAGCGGCTGCTCGCCGCGGCCGTCACGCGCGCGCGGCGCTCGCTCGCGATCGTGTCCTGCTTCCGTCCCGCCGACCTCGACGGCGACCGGATGCCGGCCGGCGTGCTCGCCCTGCGCCGGCTGCTCGCGGATGCGGAGGGGCGGATCGCGGACGACGCGATCGACGACGACCGCGATGCGATGCTCGTGGACCTCGCCCGGCGCCTCCGGGTGCTCGGGATGACCGTGTCGCTCGGCTACCACGGGAAGCTCGGCCTCGTCGCCGCGCACGGTGCCCGGGCGATCACGGTCGAGACCGACGCGGCCCTGCAGGGCGCCAGCCTGCGGCAGGGGCTGCGGCTGCGGCCGGAGCTGCTGAAGCGACTCGGCTGGCACTACCTCCGGGTGCACAGCTTCGATCTGTTCAGCGACCCGGACGCGATCGCCGGGCGCATCGCGGTGGCGCTCGGCGCGCGCGAGCCGTCGGTGCTCACGACCACGATCCCGATCGTGGAGGTGCGCACCTGACCGAGCCGCGCCGGCGTCATCGCCGCGTGCGCACAGACCCGGCGCCCGGTTCCGATCCGACGCCGTCGGAGGGCGAGCGCGCAGCGGAGGCCGAAGGAGCCCTCGGAGGCGACGCGAACGACGCCCGCCTCCGCGCCGACAAGCCCCCGCACTGGGGCTGATTCGTTTCATAAATCCGGGGATCCGGCCGCGGAGCGGCCGGATCCCCGGATTTATGAAACGAGCAGACCCATGTCGGCGAGCTCCGCCTCGACGAGGCGCAGGACCTCGTCCATGTGGAAGACGATCTCGTCGTAGCTGAACCTCAGCACCCGGTATCCCAAGCTCCTCAGGAAGGCGTCGCGGATCGCGTCCTGCTCCGGGTCGTGCCACGCCTCCCCGTCCGCCTCGATGATCAGCGCGCCCAGCACGAGCAGATCGACGCGGTATCTGGGCGTCGGCCAGTACTGGGACACCATCGGTCGAATACCGCGGAGCGCCAGCCGGACTCGGAGGACGCTCTCGATCGGGCTCTCGGCCGCTGGATCGACCAGGTCGAGGGCTGCTCTGAAACGGTGGGGGAGCAGGTCCGCGATGCGTCGGTAGTCCTCCTCCGACAGCAGTGGCTCCCGGGAACCGTCCAGCGGGCGATGCAGCGCCGCGTCCAGCGCAGCGACGAACCACTCCGTCGGCACGCACCAGGCGAGCTGGAGCAGTGTGTCGACGAGGGACGTGCGCCACGTGGCGGGATCCTGCAGGCGGCGTCGGTGGAGCACGACTTCCGGGTCGTCGCCGTCGTGCACGATGTGCCGCCTGTCGCGGTTGTGTCGCAGCCTCGTGTCGTGCTCGTCGACGTGGACATGGAGGTGCAGATGTGCTCCGTGCGGGACGGGCAGTCCCCACAGCGCAGCGGCGCTGACGCAATCCGCAACACCTCCGACTCGAACGGCTCGCTTGGCCGGGATCGGCAGCTCCGGGTCGACGAACCAGGCGTTCCGCGGCCGGTTCATGACGCCTCGCCGGAAGATCGCGGCGATCTGATGTCGCGTCAGACCGGCGGCGAGGAACTCGTCGATCCTGGCCACGCCGTCGTGTTCCGCGAGCACACGTCGCGCGATCGCGTCCGCCTCCGACCAGTCCGCCTTCTGCTGCATAGGCAGACCATGTCGGTCCGTGCCCGCCTCCGGCGAGCCGGCGCCTGTGGGGGAGGGGAAGGCGTCCCGAATTCACTCATAAATCCGGGGATCTGCCTGCGCAGCAGGCAGATCCCCGGATTTATGAAAGCGAGTGTGAGCAATCAGTCCCGGTTGAGGATGCGGGTGTCGCCGACCGTGTCGCGGCCCTCCAGCAGGTCGCGGATCTGGGCGAGCAGGTCGAGCTCGGTCGGGGGAGCGGGCGTCGTCGACTCGGGCTCGGCCGGCTTCTGGAACGCGCGCTTCACCAGGTGGTTCATCGGCAGGACGAAGACGAAGTACACGACGGCGGCGGTCAGCACGAACGTGATCACCGCGGCCAGGACGGCACCGAACCTCAGCTCCGCCGTCCCGGATGCCAGCGGGATCGTCACGATGCCCGTCGCCGCGAGATCCTTCGCGTTGAAGAGCGCACCGATCAGCGGCGTGAAGATGTTCGTGACCACTGCGCCCACGATCGCGGTGAACGCCGCTCCGATGACGACTGCGACGGCGAGGTCCATCACGTTGCCGCGGAGGACGAACTCTTTGAAACCCTTCATGCGGCTCTGTTTAGCAGAGCCCGTTCACCTCAGGAGGCGGCTGGAGCGGAC
Organism: uncultured Amnibacterium sp.; assembly: GCF_964244015.1. NCBI lineage: Bacteria > Bacillati > Actinomycetota > Actinomycetes > Micrococcales > Microbacteriaceae > Amnibacterium > uncultured Amnibacterium sp. The sequence goes on from NZ_CAXTHO010000070.1 coordinate 2,419, forward strand.
GGCGCGGCGGCCGGCTTCGAGGCCCCGTCCGTCTTCGGCGCCGGCGCCGAAGAAGAGGAGGACTCGCTCTTCGAGTCGCTCTTCGATTCCGACGGCTTCGCGGCGTCGCCCGACCCGGCACGCGAGTCGTTGCGGTAGAAGCCCGAGCCGTTGAACGTGACGCCGATGGTCCCGTACTGCTTCCGCAGCACGCCGCCGCAGACGGGGCACTCGGTCAGCGGCGCATCGCTGAACTCCTGGTGCGCCTCGAGCGGCGTTCCGCAGTCGCGGCACTTGTAGGCGTACACGGGCATGTCGGGCTCAGATCCTTCGTCGGCGGGGCGAGCGGGTGGAGAACTCGACCGTCCTCGTCGGGGTCACGACGCCGTCGATGGCCTGGTCGTGACGTTCCCGGGGCACCTCGGCCACGAACTCCGCGTCGAAGATTACTCCGTACACCGGCGGGCACCGCTCCATCGAACCGAGCGTCTTGTCGTAGTAGCCGCGACCCCAGCCGAGACGCATGCCGCTGGAGTCGACGGACGCGGCCGGCACGAGGATCAGGTCGACGTCGTTGATCGCGATCGGGCCGAGCAGCTCGCCGACCGGCTCGGGCGTGCCGAACAGGCCGACGACCTCCTCCTCGTCGTCGGTCGCGGTCGTCCAGTCGAGCAGCCCGTCGGTGCGCGTGATCGGGAACAGCACCCGCAGCCCGGCCGCCCGCGCCCAGTTCACGTACGGGCGGGTGTCCGGCTCGTCGACGGCGGAGAGGTAGCAGGAGACCTTGCTCGCGCCGACCGCCTCCGTCAGCGCGATGAGCCGCTGCGTGAGACCGGCCGTCGCCGACGCGCGTTCGTCCCGCGTCAGGTTCCGTCGTCGCTCACGCAGCTCGGCACGCAGTGCCCGCTTCTGGGGTGCGAGGTCGGCCGCCACGGCCCGATTCTACGAACCGCGTCCGGATAGCCTGAGCCCATGGCGTACCACATCACCAAAGCCGTGATCCCGGCGGCCGGTCTGGGGACCCGCTTCCTCCCGGCCACGAAGGCCATGCCGAAGGAGATGCTGCCGGTCGTCGACAAGCCCGCGATCCAGTACGTCGTGGAGGAGGCCGTCGCCGCCGGGCTGAACGACGTGCTCATCGTGACCGGCCGGAACAAGTACGCGCTCGAGAACCACTTCGACCGCGTCTACGAGCTCGAGGCGACGCTGGAGCGCAAGGGCGACCACGCCAAGCTCCAGAAGGTGCAGGAGTCGACGAACATCGCCGACATCCACTACTTCCGTCAGGGCGACCCGCGCGGTCTCGGCCACGCGGTGCTGCAGGCCCGGATGCACGTCGGGCACGAGCCCTTCGCGGTGCTGCTCGGCGACGACCTGATCGACGTGCGCGACCCGCTGCTGCAGCGGATGATCGCGGAGCAGATCAAGCGCAAGGCGTCGATCGTCGCGCTGATGGAGGTCGACCCCGAGCAGATCCACCTGTACGGCGCAGCGATGATCGAGACGACCGACGAGGACGACGTGGTCCGGGTGACGGGCCTCGTCGAGAAGCCGTCGAAGGAGAACGCCCCCTCCAACTACGCGATCATCGGCCGCTACGTGCTGAAGCCCGAGATCTTCTCGATCCTCGAGCACACGGACCCCGGCAAGGGCGGCGAGATCCAGCTCACCGACGCGCTCGAGGAGATGGCCGGCGCCGCCTGGACCGGCGGCGTGTACGGCGTGATCTTCCGCGGCCGTCGCTACGACACCGGCGACAAGATCGACTACATCAAGGCGATCGTGCAGCTCGCCGCCGAGCGCGAGGACCTCGGGCCCGAGCTTCGGCCGTGGCTCACCGAGTTCGTCGCCGGCCTCGGCTGAGCCCGAGCCATGGTCGTGCCCGTCCCCTCCCTGCGATCCGGCAGGGTCGGCATCCGCCCGATCCGCCTCCGCGACGCGCGCGCCATGGAGCGCGAGCTCGTGGAGGGGCGCTCCTGGATGCGCGAGTGGGAGGCGACGAGCCCGCGCGGCTCGATCGGCTTCGACACCAGGGCGAGCATCCGTGCGCTGCAGCAGAACTCCCGCACCGGTCAGGGGCTCCCGTTCGTCATCGAGGTCGACGGTGAGCTCGCCGGCCAGCTGAACGTGACGTCGGTCGCCTACGGGTCGCTGTCGTCGGGGACGATCGGCTACTGGATCGCGGAACGCTTCGCCGGCATCGGCGCCACGCCGACCGCCGTCGCGCTGGCGACGGACCACTGCTTCCAGGCGCTCGGCCTGCACCGGATGGAGATCTGCATCCGGCCCGAGAACGCGAAGTCCCTCCGCGTCGTCGAGAAGCTCGGCTTCCGCTACGAGGGCCTGAAGCGTCGCTACATCCACATCAACGGCGACTGGCGCGACCACTTCTGCTTCGGCCTGGTGACCGAGGAGGTGCCGGAGGGGGTCCTGCGGCGGTGGCAGGACGGCCGAGCGCCGCAGCACGCGGCGGACGTGCCGGAGGCGGACCGTGCGCTCGCGGAGAGCCGCTTCCCCTGAGTGCGGGGGCGCCCTGACTGGGGCGCCCGTCGTCGCGTGCGACACGCCGTCCGCGCCTCCGCGTCGTGCTACCGCTGCGCCCCTACCGTCATGCCCATGGCAAGCCTTGGTGGCGGCGCGATCATCGCATTCGCGGCCGTGCTGTGGCTGCTCTACCTCACCCCGACGTGGCTGCGCCGCCGCGAGTACGTCCGCACCGAGCGCACCGCCGTGCGGCTGCAGCAGACTCTCCGTGTGCTCGCCGAGACCGCCGAGGTACCGGAGGAAGTCCGCGCCGAGGTCTCCGCCAGGAGCGTCGCCGAGCAGCACCGCGCCCTGCGCGCCTCCGCCCGGCGGGCCGAGTCCGTCGCCCGGCCGCGTGACGCGCGGGCAGAGCGCACGCTCGCGAGGTCCGGCAGGGGCCCGCGGGAGCCGCGCAGCCGGGCGCTCGCCGTCTCGGACATCGCCGCCGCGCGCCTCCGCCGCTCGCGGGTGCTCGCCACGAACATCCTGGTCGTCGGCATCACGATCTCGGGCTGGGGCGTCACCGACGTCTCGTCCGGCGGCACGTGGGACTTCCTGGTCGTCGGGGTCGTCGTCTCCTTCGTCGCGGTCGCCCTGCTGCAGCGCGCCTCGACGGTCGCTGCGGCGCATCGCGCGGTGACCGCGGTCGACCACGCCGTGGTCGTGCCGGAGGAGTCGCGCAGCTTCATCGAGTGGCAGGAGGACGAGACGTCCCGCCCGACGTGGACGCCCGTGCCGCTGCCGCGGCCCCGCTACCTGGATCGCACGAAGCCGGCGACGGCCGCCGTGCCCGTCCGCGACGACATCGCGGTCGCCGCCTCCCTCCGCGCCGCGGCGCAGCGGGCCGACGACGCGCTGCGCGCCGCCTACGCGGCCCCGGAGGTCGCGGCCCTCGACCGACGGCACGTCGACGCGGTCGACGAGATGAACGAGAGCGGCCCGGTGATCACGGACCTCGACGGCGTCCTCCGCCGCCGCCGCACCGCCTGAGCCCTCCCGCTGTGCACGGATCAGGGGATCCGGGGCGCTCCGCGCCACCGGATCCCCTGATCCGTGAACAGCGCCCTGCTAGAGGGCGGTCAGCAGTTCTGTGAGCGCGCTCAGCAGGGCCTCGGGAGGGTCGAGGGCCTGCAGCTCCGCGATGCGGGCGGCTGCGCTGCGCGGCGCGGTCGCCGTGTTCAGCAGCGCCGCCTTCGCCTCGTAGGGGTGCTGCGCGGCGTTCAGCAGCGCGAAGATCCGTTCCCGGACCTCCTGCGTCGCCGGCCGAGGGTCCGCGCCGACCGAGACGCTGAACGCCGCGGTCGTCGCCCGAGTCACGGTGACTCGCACCCGATCCGAGGTCGATCCCTGCGCCTCGCCGTCGACCATGACCGCGGTCGAGGCGGGCAGCCCGAGCACCGTGATGGTCCACGTGCGGGTCTCCGGCACGATCCCGGAGGGCCCTTCGGTGGGCGACACGCTGAGCGTGCCGCTCGCCTGGTCCCAGCGGATCGGCGTGCGGACCGTCGGCACGGCAGGCAGCGTGCCGGTGCCGTCGTCCTCGACGAGCGTGAACGCGCCGTCCGCGCCGGGCGCGACCAGCACCTCCAGGTGGGCGGGGTTCGCGGCGGCGTCCGTCTCGTGCTCCGCCGCGAGCGGCAGGATCCCGCCGGAGCGCAGCAGCGCCGGGACCCCCGTGTCGTCGCGGTGGAGGCGGATCGTGCGGCCGCCCTCGTGCACGATCGCCGTCGCGATGTCGATCCAGGTGCCGGGCGGCAGCCACGCGGTGACCGCGCCCTGCAGCGTGACCGGGTCGCGCGGCGTGGTGATCGGTGCGACGACGAGCTCGCTGCCGAACCGGAACACGGTGGGGGAGGCGTACGCGGCCGGCTCGCCGGGGGCGTCGTAGTAGAGGGGGAGCACGAGGGGCACACCCTCCTCGGCCGCCCGCCGGTTCATGGTGTGCAGGTAGGGCACGAGCCGCACCCGGAGGCGCAGCGCCTCGTCGATCGCGGCGCGCGCCTCCGCCGGGAACGCCCACGGCTCCTTCGCGAGGAACGGGTTGTTCGACGAGTGCAGCCGCAGGATCGGCGACCACACGCCCAGCTGCACCCAGCGCAGCGCGAGCTCGTCGTCCCGGACGCCCCACAGGTGCCCGCCGATGTCATGGCTCCACCAGCCGTAGCCGATGTTGGCGGCGGTCGCGGTGAACTCGGGCTGGAACGCCAGCGACGCCCAGCTGATCACCGTGTCGCCGGAGAAGCCGACCGGGTAGCGGTGGCTGCCCGGCCCGGCGTATCGGGAGAACGTGAGCGGCCGCCGCTCCTCGCGCCCGGAATCGAGGAAGTGGAAGTGGTTCAGCATCCACAGCGGGTCGATGCCCGCGATGCGCGAGTACGGCCCCTGCTGCCAGTCGAGCCACCAGAAGTCGACGCCCTCGTCCTCGAGGGGATGGTGGAGCACGGCGAAGTACGCCTCGAGGAACGCCGGGTCGGTGATGTCGAACGCGATCGGCAGTCCCTCCTCCGGATCCCGGCCGAGCGCGCGCGCCATCGACGCGTACGCGTCCTCGAACGCGCGCACGCCGTCGGCCGGGTGCACGTTCAGCGTCACCTGCAGGCCGCGGGCGTGCAGATCCGCGAGGAACCCCTCCGGATCCGGGAAGAGCGTGCGCTCCCAGCTGTAGCCGGTCCAGCCGCTGCCGGACTCGGGCGGCACGGAGTCGACGCGGTGCCAGTCCATGTCGATGACCGCGACGCTGAAGCGCACGCCCTCGCGGTCGAAGCGGTCGAGCAGCGCCAGGTAGTCGTCGGCGGAGTAGCGGTGGTACCGGCTCCACCAGTTGCCGAGCGCCCAGCGGGGGAGCAGCGGCTGCGGCCCCGAGACGGCGGTGAAGGCGGCGAGCGCGCCCGCGAAGTCGTGCCCGTAGGCGAAGACGTAGAGGTCGATCCGGTCGCCCTCGGGGCGGACTGCGACCCAGCCGTCGTCGGTGAGCAGGAACGAGTCGCTGTCGTCGAGCACCGCGATGCCGCCCCGCGCGACGACTCCGGGGCCGAGCGGCGTGCGCCCGTCGACGAGGTCGAGCGTGCGCGCGGTGCCGTGCAGGCTCGCGTCCGGGTCGCCGAACCGCCAGGTGCTGTGCCAGGAGGTGATGCCGCCGCCGACGTCGACCTGCAGTCCGCTCGCCGACGGGCGCCGCCGGTCGTAGGTGAGGTGGAGGCGCTCGGTGACGACCTCGAGCACCTCGGCGCCGTTGACGACGCGGAACTGCGGCACGGGCAGGTCGCGGTGCAGGGCGAACGTCGAAGCGCGGTCCTCGAACCCGTCGTCGGCGGCCCACTCGATACGGAGGAGCCCGCTCGTCAGCACGGTGATGCGGAACCCGTCGCCCTGCACCACGGCCGCGTCATGGGCGACGGGGGAGAGCGGGATGCGGAAACGGGGATCCATGCCGGCCTCTCGAACGGGAGTGTCGGGCGAGCCTAGGAGCGCGCGCCCGGCGGACGCCGGGCCGCGCTCGGGTGCTACCCTCGTGAACCGACCGGGGGCCTTGGCGCAGTTGGTAGCGCGTCTCGTTCGCAATGAGAAGGTCAGGGGTTCGAATCCCCTAGGCTCCACCGAATCGAAGCCCGGCGACCGGCGGTTGCCGGGCTTCTTCTCGCGGTTCCCCGCGCCCGAGAGCCCGCCGTCCGTTCACTCGGCGTCGCGTGGGAGCATTCCGCGCCCGCGCCTCGCGGGGGCCTGCCGCACCTAACGTGGCGCAGATGCGCGTAGTGGTCGTCGGTGCGACGGGGAACGTCGGTACGGCGGTCCTCCGCCGCCTCCAGGTCGAGCAGGACACGGAGGTCGTCGGGGTCGTGCGGCAGGTGCCGCCCGCCGACGCGCCCCCGCCGTACCGGGACGTCGTCTGGCACGGGATCGACGTGGCGGCGCCCTCGTCGGTCGCTGCGCTCACCGCCGCCTTCGCCGGGGCCGACGCGGTCATCCACCTCCCCTGGCTGCTGCAGCCCAACCACGACGAGCCGGTCATGGCCGCCACGAACATCGGCGGGCTGAAGCACGTGCTCGCCGCGGTGGCCGCGGCCAGGGTCCCGCAGGCGGTCGTGGTCTCGTCGGTCGGGGCGTACAGCCCGGGTCCGAAGCGGCGGCGGGTGGACGAGTCCTGGCCGACGGGTGGGCTCGCGACGTCGCACTACTCGCGGCACAAGGCCGTGAACGAGCGGATCCTCGACCGGTTCGAGCAGGACCACCCCGAGATCGTGGTCGCGCGCCTCCGGCCGGGCCTGGTCATGCAGGGACTGGTGGGGGAGGAGCTGCGGGCGCTGTTCGCCGGGCCGCTGGTCCCCGTGCGCTGGATCGGCCGGATCCCGCTCGGCGTGCTGCCGCTGCCGCCTCGGACGGTGTCGCAGGTGGTCCACGCGGACGACCTCGCCGACGCCTTCGCCCGCACGGTTCTGCGCCGCGCAGCAGGCGCGTTCAACATCGCGGCCGAGCCGGTCATCGGGCCGAAGGACGTCGCCGCGGTCATGAAGGCCAGGTGGCTGCCGATCCGCATCGCACCGCTGCGCGGTCTGGTGTGGCTCGCCTGGCATCTGCGGCTCGTCGCGGTCGACCCCGGCTGGATCGACATCGCGGTGTCCGTTCCGCTCATGTCGACTCGCCGGGCGCGGGAGGAACTCGGCTGGGAGCCGCGGATCGATGCGGTCGCCGCATTGTCGGAAGCCGTTCGCGGTGTCTCGGACAGGACGACGACCGACGGTTCTCCGCATCTCGGCGGTACCGCATCGTGATGACCACTCGATAAGCCGCGGATTCGACGCCGGTCCATTCGCCGGGGCGTCGCTCGGATGCCTCGGAAGTACAGCGGATTTCGCGCTTATCGCCTCCTGGGCGGGGCTCACCGAAGAAGAACGCGTGAATTGCTGCAATTCTCGTGTACTGTTCTGTTGCGCGCGAATTCCCGCGCCTCAGAACTACCACTTCACACAGGAGAACTCCACACCCATGGCGCAGAAGTACATCGTGCAGCTCGTCGACGACCTCACGCAGAGCCCGATCGAAGACGGATCCGGCGAGAGCGTGCGATTCTCGCTCGACGGAGTCAGCTACACCATCGATCTCACGACCGAGCACGCGGACGACTTCCGCTCCGCGCTCTCCCCGTACGTGAACGCGGCCCGCAAGGCCGACGTCGCAGTCCGCTCGAAGGCCTCGACCGGCCCCCGCGCGCCGAAGGGCGACCTGAAGGCGATCCGCGACTGGGCGAACGCCAACGGCTTCACCGTGTCCTCGCGCGGCCGTATCCCGGCCGACGTGCAGACGGCGTACACCGCCGCGAACTGACCTTTCCGCACACGAAAGCGGTGGGAGCGCACGGCGCTCCCACCGCTTTCGTGCATTCGCGCGTGCTTATGCTCATCGCATGATCTCGCGGCCGCTCGCACTCCGACTCCGGGAAGCCGGACTGGTCTGGCGTCCGACGACCGGGGATCGCTTCCAGCTGCTGAGCCTCGACATGGAGTCGACGGGCACCGAGGCGTTCACGGTCAGCGACATGACCATCGAGGCGCACGCCTATCCGACCGGGACGGTGCTCGGATTCAACGGCACCACCGAATGGGCGCTCGATTCCATCGCCATCGAGGATGCGCTGTGGCTTCCCCGCGAAGACCAGTTGCGGGAAGCGCTGAAAGGCACCTTCGAGCGGCTGGAACGCGATCAGCAGGGCGGCGGATGGCGCGTCTCGTGCACCTTTCGCGGTGAGTCGATGACGCACCTCGCGGATGCGCCCGAAGACGCCTATGCGATGGCGGTGCTCGCCGAGATCCAGGCCGCCGCCTGAGCCCCCCCGCGGGCCGAGGAGACCGCCGCGGCCGTCTCGAGACGAGCGGGGGAGCGACCTCAGCCGGCGCTCGGTGGCAGGGGGATCGGCGCCGTGTCGGGCACCGGGCCGGCGCCCACGCCCTTGAGATCCGGGAAGAACCGCGTGCCGGCCGTCGCCGCGAGCGCGGCCAGGACCGCGAGCAGCGCCCCGCACGCGAACGCGGTCGGCGCGCCGAAGCGGTCGAGGGCCTGGCCGGCGAGGGCGGCACCCAGTGCGACGCCCACCAGCTGACCCGTGTTCGTCCAGCCGTACGCCTCCGCGGTGTCGCTGAACCGCACCGAGCTCGACACGATCGCCGAGATCACGCCGAGCGCGGGCGCGAGGCCGAAGCCCGACACGACGAGCGCAGCCGTGAGGCCCCAGAACCCGGGTAGGAACGGCGTCAGCGCGGCCCCGGCCGCGACGAGGGCGAGCCGCAGCGCGAGCGACCACGGCCGCATCGCGAGCCGTCCCAGCACGAAGCCGCCGGCCAGCGAGGAGAGCGACCAGATCGACAGCACGACACCGCTCGTGGGGTCGCTCGCCCCGAACGCGCCGGCGACGCTCGCCTCGATCGCCGCGCACGACGCGATCACGAGGAAGCCGACCAGGGTCATCAGCGCCACCTGGGGGCGCAGCAGCACGACCCCGAAGCGGCGCTTGCTGCGGGGGATCCTGACCCGGCCGACGGCGCGGGAGGCGGAGAACCAGGCGCCTCCGCCGATCAGCAGCGCCGCGGACAGCAGCAGCGCCGCCGTTGTGCTGACGCCCGTCGCGAGGAACGTGACGAGCACGGGACCGCCGATCCAGATCAGCTCCTGCAGGGAGGCGTCGAGCGAGAACAGCGGCCCGAGCATCGATGCCGGCACGAGCTTCGGGTAGATCGTCCTGACCGCCGAGGTGATCGGCGGGAACGTCAGGCCGGCCGCGAGCGCGAGACCGGCGATCCCCTCCGGTGGCAGGTCCAGGAGGGCGATCGAGGTCACCGCAGCCGCGCAGAGCACCGTCGACGCGATGACCACCGGTCGGATGCCGAGCCGCCCCATCAGCCGACCGGTCGCCGGCCCCGCGAGGGCCTGCCCGATGCTCAGCGCGGCGAGGACGACCCCGGCGACACCGTAGGAGCCGGTCCGGCGCTCGACGTGGAAGAGCAGCCCGAGCGACAGCATCCCGGACGGGAACCGGGCCGTCAGCTGCGCGGCGATGATGCGCAGCACCCCCGGGGTGCGCGCCAGATCCCCGAACCCGCTCCCGCTCACAGCCCCTCCAGCGTAGAGCCCGCCCACCGCCCGGGCGGTGTCGGAGGCCCCGCCTACCGTGTCCCCAGGAGCAGCCCGTTGTCCACAGGCGAGCGGTATCACCTGTGGAGGACACGCCGCCTGTTTCCACAACATGTGGGGTTGCGTTCCTGCTGCTGCCCCGACATATAGTGATCACCCGGTTGAGGGGCGTGCCGAACGGCACACGACGCGGTTGCGTCGCCGCCCTGGAGAAGGAGGCGTTCATGGGCATCACCGTGGTCAAGCGAGACGGAACACGCGAGCCGTACGACGCGAACAAGATCAACCTGGCGATCGAGCACGCATCCGTCGGGCTGGACCCGAACATCACCTGGGTGACCCAGATCGCGTCCGAGCTCGAGCTGACGCTCTTCGACGGCATCACCACCCAGCAGCTCGACGAGGCGGTCATCCAGGTGGCCCTGCAGAACGTGAAGGACGACCCCGCGTTCGACACCGTCGCGGCCCGCCTGCTGCTCAAGACGATCTACAAGCGCGTGCTCGGGGACTACTCCGACGACGCCGAGGTGCCCGCCCTGCACCGGGAGCACTTCCGCCGCTCGATCGAGCGCGGCATCGCCGAGGACCTGCTCGACCCGCGGCTCGCCTCGCTGTTCGACCTCGACACGCTCGCCGCGGCCCTCGACCCCTCCCACGACGGGCTGCTGAAGTACATCGGCGTCGTCACGCTGAACAACCGCTACGGCATCAAGTCGCGGGACAACGAGCCGCTCGAGGTGCCGCAGTACTTCTGGATGCGGATCGCGATGGGCCTGTCGCTGAACGAGGCCGACCCGACCGCGGCCGCGCTCGGCTTCTACGCGAAGATGTCGCGCCTCGACTACCTCGCCGCGGGCTCCACCCTGGTGAACGCGGGCACGAAGTACCCGCAGCTGAGCAACTGCTTCGTGCTCGAGATGCAGGACGACATCGAGCACATCGCGAAGACCACCCGCGACGTCATGTGGCTCACGAAGGGCACCGGCGGCATCGGCCTGTCCGTGTCGAAGCTGCGCGCGCAGGGCTCGCCGATCCGGTCGAACAACACGACCTCGACCGGCCCGATCCCGTTCATGCACACGATCGACTCGATCCTCCGCGCGGTCTCCCGCGGCGGCAAGAAGTTCGGCGCCCTCTGCTTCTACATGGAGAACTGGCACCTCGACTTCCCCGAGTTCCTCGACCTGCGGCAGAACTCCGGCGACCCGTACCGCCGCACCCGCACCGCGAACACGGCCGTCTGGATCTCGGACGAGTTCATGAAGCGCGTGCAGAACGACGAGGCGTGGTACCTGTTCGACCCGCTGGAGGTCTCCGACCTGGGTGAGCTGACGGGCAGGGCGTTCTCCGACCGCTACGCGCACTACGTCGCGGAGGCGGATGCCGGCCGGATCCGCGCGTTCAAGCGCATCGGTGCCCGCGAGCAGTTCAAGGCGATCCTGATGTCGCTGCAGACGACGTCCCACCCGTGGCTGACCTGGAAGGACACGATCAACAACCGGGCGCTGAACAACAACACCGGCACGATCCACTCCTCCAACCTCTGCACCGAGATCACGCTGCCGCAGGACCGCGAGAACGTCTCCGTCTGCAACCTCGCCTCCATCAACCTGTCCCGCCACCTCGTGACGGACGCGGACGGGAAGCTCGGCTTCGACTGGGCGCAGATCGCCTCCAGCGCGAAGAGCGCGATCCGGCAGCTCGACAACCTGATCGACATCACGGTCTCGAGCGTCGACGAGGCGGACCACTCGAACGAGCGGAACCGCGCGGTCGGCCTCGGCGTCATGGGCTTCACCGACGTGGTCGAGCGGCTCGGCTTCTCGTACGAGAGCGAGGAGGCCTACTCCCTGATCGACGAGATCATGGAGCACGTCTCCTACGCCGCGATCGAGGAGTCGGTCGATCTGGCCGAGGAGCGCGGGGCGTACCCGAACTTCCAGGGCTCGCGCTGGAGCGAGGGCCTCGTGCCGTTCGACACGATCGCGATCACGGAGGCGGAGCGCGGCGTGCCGGTGCTGGTCGACCGCACCACGCGGCTCGACTGGGACGCCCTGCGGGCCCGGGTCAAGGGCGGGATGCGCAACGCGACGCTGATGGCGATCGCGCCGACCGCCTCCATCGGCCTCGTCGCCGGGACGACGCCGGGCCTCGACCCGCAGTTCTCGCAGATCTTCAGCCGGTCGACCTCGTCGGGCAAGTTCCTCGAGGTGAACCGCAACCTCGTCGCAGCGCTGCAGGAGGCGGGACTCTGGGACAGCACGCGGGAGGCGATCCTGCGCAGCCAGGGCGACATCCAGCACATCGCCGTGATCCCCGATCGTCTCAAGGAGACGTACAAGACGAGCTTCCAGCTCTCGCCGTACTCGTTCCTCGAGGTCGCGGCCCGTGCGCAGAAGTGGATCGACCAGGCGATCAGCCGGAACATGTACCTCGAGACGCGTGACCTCGGCGACATGATGTCGATCTACTCCGCCGCCTGGGAGCGCGGGGTCAAGACGACCTACTACCTGCACATGAAGCCGCGGCACACCGCCGAGCAGTCGACCGTGCGGGTGAACAAGGCCGAGACCATCGACCAGGGCGCGGGGGCTGCGTCCACCGGTCGTCGTGGTTTCGGATCCGCGGCGCCGCAGCCCGCGGCCGCCGCACCCACCGGTCCCGCACGTCGCGGCTTCGGTGGACTCGGCAGCCCGGTGCGCGGCACCGATGACAACAAGGGGGAGTGACTCATGGACTTCGACAACGACACGACCACGGTCGACGGCACGGACTTCATCGGGGGCTACGGCGTGCCGATGGACCCGATGGACCTGCTGCAGTGCGACTCCTGCCAATAGGCAGCATCCGCACCGACCACTGACGACAAGGGAAGAGAGTTACGACATGGGCATTCTCGGTACTGGCATTCAAGAGGGCCTGCTGCTGAAGCCGGTCAAGTACCAGTGGGCGATGGACCTGTACGAGCAGGCGGTCGCGAACACGTGGTTCCCGAACGAGATCCAGCTCGGTGAGGACATCGCGGACTTCAAGCGGATGACCGACGAGGAGCGTCACGCGGTGACGTTCCTGATGAGCTACTTCAACCCGAGCGAGCTGCTCGTGAACAAGGCGCTCGCATTCGGCGTCTACCCCTACGTCAACGCTCCCGAGGCGCACCTTTACCTCGCGAAGCAGATGTGGGAGGAGGCCAACCACTGCATGTCGTTCGAGTACGTGCTCGAGACGTTCCCGATCGACCGCGAGG
>NZ_CAXTHO010000071.1:0-14724 GCF_964244015.1 uncultured Amnibacterium sp.
CGACGTGTCCCCGATCAGCCGCAACTGCTCCGGCGTCGCGGGCCGCCCGTACTCGAGCTCGAACCGCTCCGCCGGGTCCAACATCGCCAACGCTTCCCCGACATGCCACCCGTCGTCCTCGTCCGGCACCCACGGCGATGACAGCAGCCACTCGGGCACCTCAGGCAACGGGGTGCGCGGCGGCTCCTCCTCCAGGTCCCAGGGCGGCCCGCCCGGATCCCACCCCGCATCCTGCGCATCGAACATGCGTCTGACTCTATACCAACTTGATAACCCATACAATAGTACACATGTACTAGCCCGGTAGCGCTATCCCAATGCGTCGGCAAGGGTCGAAAGGAGCCGGCGCGCTGCGGCTCGATCCTCGGTGCTCATCCCGGCGAGCATGCGCTCCTCCACCGATCGCACCGCGACCGTCGCCGTCCCGAGGGCCCTGCGGCCCGCGGGGGTCAGCCGGGTCGGCAGCACCTTGCCCACCGGTGCCTCGTCGGGCCGGGTGACGAGGCCGTCCCGCTCGAGCGCCTGCAGCAGCACGTTCATCGACTGCCGCGAGACGAACGCGCCTCTGGCCAGCTCGGAGTTCGACAGCCCCGGACGCTGCCCCAGCAGCTCGAGGCACGAGTAGTGGGTGATGGTCATGCCGAGGGGGCGGAGGACCGCCTCCATCGCGACGCGCAGTGCGCTCGACGCCTCCTTCAAGAGGTAGCCGATCGAGGTCTCGAGGTCGACCCCATCGTGTGCGCGCTCCATGTCAGAAGTCTGACATAGGATCGCATGTGTCAGAAAGCTGACATGAACCGAAGGAGCAGCACATGGCCGTCACCGGACCCGACTTCATCTCCCTGCAGGTGCGCGACACGGAGGCGTCGGCCGCGTTCTACGAGCAGTACCTCGGCCTCGTCCGCGCGCAGGGCGGGCCTCCGCACGCGATCGTGTTCGCGACCTCGCCGATCGCGTTCGCCGTCCGCGAGCCCGCGCCCGGCGTCGAGCTGGACGCGGTCGATCAGCCCGGGATCGGTGTCGCCGTCTGGCTGCACGCTCCCGACGCGCAGGCGATCCACGACGCGCTGGTCGCGGACGGCAGGCCGATCGTCGCCGCGCCGATCGACGGCCCGTTCGGCCGCACCTTCACGTTCGCGGACCCCGACGGCTACCGGATCACCATCCACGACCGCGCATGACGGGTCGCCCCGCCGGATCGGGATGACCACGCGGCGCAGTAGGTGAGCTCGCGCGCGCGTGCAGGCGCCGGCGGGAGGGGATGCGGCGCTCGACCTCAGGACTGCGTCGGCCGAGTGGAGCGATCGATGGTCGACCGGCCCTGCCGGAAGAGCGGGCGAGCATCGGCATGGCGCGCCGGCTCTGCCGGAACGGACGTGGCAGCGGCTGTCCGCGCTCAGCCCTCGTGTGCAAGGGCCGCGATCACGCGGTGCATCGAGCTGCCGATGCCCCACCGCTCGGCGAGCGCTGCTCCCGCTCTGCGCTGCCGGTCAGTGATGGACACGGCCCTGTCCACCTCGGGCAAGGGCAGGTCGCGCACGACCTCCACGGCCTTGATCGCCCGTCGCGCGTAGTCCTCGCCGTCGCGCAGCTTCGCGGCCTGACCGGCGGAGAGCCCGCTGCCCGACGTCCGAGCCGCCGCGAGCACGCCGTCCAGGTCGCCGAAGCGCGCGAGCAGCGACGCCGCGGTCTTCCCGCCGATGCCGGCGATCCCCGGCAGGCCGTCGGAGGGGTCGCCTCGCAGCGTCGCGAAGTCGGCGTACTGCGCTGCGCTCACGCCGTACTTCGTGCGGACGACCTCGTCGGTGACGATCTCGAGGTCCCGCATGCCCTTCGCCGTCGAGACGACCCTCACGCCGCGGGCGTCGTCGACGACCTGGAACAGGTCGCGGTCGCTGGTGACCACATCGACCGGGATTGTCGCCGTCGCGGCGAGCGAGCCGATGACATCGTCCGCCTCGTGGTCCTCCGCCCCCACGATCGCGATGCCGAGCGCGGTCAGCACCTCCCGGATGACCGCGATCTGCGGGGTCAGCGCCTCCGGCACGATCTCGCGATCGCCCGGTTTCGCGTCTGCAGCCTCGGCGTCACCCGGCTCGGCGAGCCGGTGCGCCTTGTAGGAGGGGATCAGCGCGACCCGCCAGCTCGGCCGCCAGGCGTCGTCCCAGCATGCGACGAGCTCGGTCGGTGCGAACTCGCCGACGAGCCGGGCGATGATGTCGAGCAGCCCGCGCACCGCGTTGATGGGGCTGCCATCCGGTGCCGTGATCGTCTCCGGCACGCCGTGGAAAGCGCGGAAGTACAGCGCTGCCGTGTCGAGCAGCATCAGTCGTGGCGCGGGCATGGCCCCAGTGTGCCGCGACCGCGATCCCGGACTACAGCCCGACGACCTTCTTCGCACGCGCGCTTGCGTCCTGGAGCCAACCGGCGATGGGGCGCTGCTGCTCACCCTGCTGGGCGCCGAGCACGAGCAGCACGCCGGTCAGCAGCGGGATCGCCCACTGCGTGAGCTTCTCGACGCGCTGCGCGGTCGCGAGCGTGCCGGAGGTGTCCGCACCGGGCTCGGTGACGCCGGGAGCACCCTCGGCGGCGTGCTTCGCGATCGCCCCGCCCGCGAGTCCACCGACGACGCTCGCCGCTCCCGCACCCAGGGTGAAGACGGTCTTGAGCAGCGAATTCGACTTCGCTCCGCTCTGCCCGACCAGCCGTCCCCGGTTGGACAGGACGAGTCCGAGCGCACCGACACCGTGCACGGCGATCGCGGTGAGCTGCACCGGGGTCCACCGGGCCCACCCGACGGAGGAGATCCGCAGGCGCTCCTCCGGATCGTCCGCCTTCGCAGCGGCACCGTTCAGGCCGATGGCACCCATGAGGCTGCCGCCGAACCAGGCGGCGAGGCCGACGTCGTGCATGCTGCGGATGACGGTGTTGCGTCGTGACATGGAGGTCCTCTCGTCGAAAGGGGTCGGCGTGCGATCCTGTCGGAATCCGCTGACCGAACAATGAGTGTCGAGGGCGCACGAGGCGGCCCTGCGACCCTTCTGCTCAGCTGACGTGCACCATCGGCCGGCGGTGCACGTCGGGTTCGGTCTCCCGCAGGACCTCTCGGGTGACGGGCGCCACCTCGCCCTCACCGGCGACGAGGAACCGGACCATGTTCGAGATCGGGTTGCCCTCCGTCCACTCGAAGTAGATCTCGGGGACGATCCCGGTGATGTTGCGGATCTGCAGCAGGACGGTCGCGATCGTGTTCGGCACGTTGCCGCTTCTGACCTTCAGGATCCGGAATCCGTGCGCGACGACGCCGCGGACGACGAGGTCCTCCTCGAAGTCCGACGAGTCGGACCCCAGCACCTCGAGGAAGATGATCGAGACCCGTCCGGGGATGTGGCTGTCGTGCCGCTCGGCCTTCGCCTTCTTCCGGTACTCCTGCTCGTTCCCGCTCCCCGGCTCGTTGGCGACGAGATGGATCTCGCCGAACTCCTCCGCCTCCTGCAGGAACCCGAGCGCCGTCTCGTCGAAGACCACGCTCGTGGCGCGGACCTCGAACGAGCGGCGGAGGCGGGAGACGAACGACACCAGCAGGATTCCGAGGATGAAGAGCGCGCCGATCCGCAGGCCGTCCGGCCGCTCGATGACGTTCGTCACGGTCGTGTACGCGAACACCAGGGAGATCGCCGCGAAACCGACGGTGCGCTTCGGCTGACGATGCCGGCGGGCCGAGAGCGTCACCGCGACGGACGCCGAGGTGATCAGCACGAGCACGCCGGTGGCGTACGCCCCGCCCTGGGCGTCGACGTTCGCATCGAACGCGATCGTGATGCCGATCGCGATGACGGTGAAGACGATCACGAGCGGGCGGACCGCGCGGGCCCAGGTGGGAGCCATCCCGTAGCGGGGGAGGTAGCGCGGCACGATGTTGAGCAGTCCGGCCATCGCCGAGGCGCCGGCGAACCAGAGGATCGCGATGGTCGACAGGTCGTAGGCGGTGCCGACGACCGGGCCGAGGTACTCGTGCGCGAGGTAGGCCAGCGCTCGCCCGTTCGCCGCCCCGCCCGGCTGGAACTCCCGCTGCGGGATGAGCAGCGTCGTGACGAGGCTCGAGGTGATCAGGAACACGCTCATCGTGATCGCGGCGGTGGTGAGCAGCCGTTTCGCGCCGCGGATGCGACCCTCCGGCTTCCCGTCGCCGTCGGACGCCGATCCGGTGATCTGCGGGATCACCGTCACGCCGGTCTCGAAGCCGGAGAGCCCGAGCGCGAGCTTCGGGAAGACGAGCAGCGCGACCCCGACCACCAGCAGCGGGTTCCCGCCGTTCTGCCGCAGCAGCGCGCTGCCCCAGTCGCTGAACAGCTCGGGCTGCTCGAAGACGTGCACGAACGCGGCGACGATGACGACCACGTTCAGGGCGAGGTACGCGGCGACGAGCACGACGGCGATGCCGATCGCTTCGCGGAAACCGCGGAGGAAGACGCCGCCGAGCAGCACGACCAGCAGCAGCGTCAGCGGCAGCTGCGCGCCGTGCAGGAAGGAGGGCATCAGCGGGTTCTCGACCGCGTGCGACGCCGCATCGGCCGCCGACAGGGTGATGGTGATGATGAAGTCGGTCACGGCGAAGCCGAGCAGCGCCAGCACGAAGAGCTTGCCGCTCCACCACGGCAGCAGCCGCTCGAGCATGGCGATCGAGCCCTCGCCCTTGAAGCTCTCGTTCGCGACCCTGCGGTACACGGGCAGCGCGCCGAACAGCGTCAACGCGATCAGCACCAGGGTGGCGATCGGCGACACGAACCCGGCGGCGAGGGCCGCGATCGCCGGCTGGTAGCCGAGCGTCGAGAAGTAGTCGACGCCCGTGAGGCACATCACTCGGATCCACGAGTGCGTCTGCTCCGCCCGCCCGTGCGGGCCCTGGTGACTGCCCGCCCGATCGGCGCCCTGCAGCGCCCACCGGCGCAGCGGGCCGGAGTGGCGGGTCGGTATCGCACACGCGTCAGGCACCGTCCGCTGGTCGGGCAGCCCGGTATCACCGGCCGCCCACCGCGTGGAGGGAGTCGAAGCCTCATCCATGACTGCCTCCCTCGTCCTCAGTCTCGTCGAAGGCGTCAGCCCTGTCGAAGGAGTCAGTCCTCTCGACGGCGTGAGTCCTGTCGAGAGCGTCGGGCACCGATCCGATGCCAGACCTCGCCCCACGCGAGCTCGAACTCGACGGCGTCGATCCGGCCGGAACGGTGCTCGTGCTCCGCCGCGAGCAGGAGGGCCGCGAGGTCCTCCATCATCTGCTGCGGTCCCCAATCGAGCGCGGAGCTGCCGTCGGTGCTCCGGGAGGTCCGCAGCGTCCGGATCTGCCGACGCCTTGGACCGGCGAGACGCGCCAGAGCGAGCGCGCCGCCGCCGTACACCGCGCCTCCGATGACGAGCGCGACCACCACAGGCATGGACTGGCTCGCGACCGCCATCGCCACGAGCCCCAGCAGCATCCCGAGGGGCGGCCAGGCGCGCATCGCGCGGAAGCGGAGCCGCTCGCTGCGCACGGCGCCGGGCGGATAGACGACGAGGCAGAAGCTCGTGGAGCCGTAGCGACTCGGCCACACCTCGAACTCGCCCCACGGATGCCGGCCCTCGAGGATCCGGTGGAGCACCCGCCGGACGAGTCGCGAGGCCTCCGCCCGCTGCTTGGTCGCGACGACCGGCACCGCACTGGCTCGCCGCCGGGGAACGATGGACATCCCATCGGTCTATCGCGCGGCGCCGGACCCATCCGACATCTCTACGGGATCCTGGCGCGCGTCGGCAGGATCCCTACGCGTTCTTTACGCGCACCGCTACGCAGCGATGCGGAACTCCGTCCCGCACGCGTCGCAGTTCACGGATGTCGTGTCGGACACGAGGACGGTCTCGACGCGCGCACCGCAGTCCGGACAGGGCCCTCCTACGGCGGCCCGCGCCGTCGGGTCTCCCACCGACTTCAGGGTGTGCTCAACGCGCTCTGCCCGCTCAACGATCGAGTCGTTCACCGTCATCTTCGACCTCCGTTTGTGAAGTTGGGGGACGGTACCTCCAGAACTGGGCACAGCGCGGGAGAAGGCGCGGCCAGTCGCCCATGGCCCGCCCGCCCGCCGCACCCCTCCGCTGGTTCCTGTTCGCCAATCCGGGGATTCGGCACCGTGAGCGCCCCGAATCCCCGGATCCGTGAACACAGCACCGCGAGCGCCCCGAATCCCCGGATCCGTGAAGACGGCACGGCCGTTTTCCGATCCGCGGCACACGGGTGACGCGCATTCCGGTAACGGAAAAGACCATGGTCACCAGTACCACGGGTATCGGCCGGTACTTCACTGAGGTGCAACGCAGGGCGATGGTGATCCACGACGGCGCGTGCGTCGGCCGACGATCCGACGTTCCACCGTCGTGGTGCGACGGCGCCCCCATCTGGCTAGCCGGATAGGGACCCGCCAGCCTCGACGATCGCGCGTAGAGCAATAGCAGCGAGCGCCCGGAGGCTACGGATCCCCTTGAGAAGGGTGGAGGCCCGCCACCAGGTTCACACCCTGGTCACGGGCCTCAATCGGGGCGCGCCCCCAGCAAGATTCGAACTTGCGCCCCTGCCTCCGGAGGGCAGTGCTCTATCCCCTGAGCTATGGGGGCCAGTGGAGTCCACAGGCTATCAGCCCGCGCGTCGCGTCCCGCCTCCGCAACGACGCGCGGTGTTCGTCACCATCGCGCGGTAGGTCTGCCTACCGCGCGATGGTGGGGGTACCGCGCGAGGGGTCGTCAGGCGTTGATGGAGCGCTTCGCCTTCGTCAGGTGCTCCGTCAGGCCCGCCTTGTCGTCGGGCTGGACGTAACCGGGCTGGTCGCGCTCGATGCGCCAGCTGTCCTCGAGCGGGCCGCCGTCGACCGTGTCGAAGCCGAACTCGTCGATCATCGCCGCCACCGTCGCGCGTGCGTCGACGTCGTCGCCGTACACCGCCAGGGCGCGCCGCCCTGCGGTCCCGGTCGGCGCGTTCTTGGTCGTCAGGTCGCCGGAGGCGATGTGGTTGAACGCCTTGACGACCTTGGAGGCGGGGAGGTGCGCCTGCAGCAGGCCGGCCGTGGTCGACTCCGCGGCGTCCAGGCTCGCGATCCTACCGTCGCGCTGCGGGTAGTAGTTGTTCGTGTCGATCACGATCTTCCCCTCGAGGGGAGCGACCGGTACGGCGTCGATGTTCTTCAGCGGGATGGTGACGACCACGACGTCGCCGGCGGCCGCCGCCTCCGCCGCGGTCGCTGCCGTCGCGTGCTCGCCCAGCTCGGCGACGAGGCCGGCGAGCGTCTCGGGTCCGCGGGAGTTGCTGATGACGACCCGGTAGCCGTGCTGCACGCCGAGGCGCGCGAGCTGCCCGCCGATGTGCCCTGCGCCGATGAGACCGATCGTGTGGATGTCCTGAACTGCCATGCGGGTTCCAAGCCTCCGAGAGCACGCAGTATGCCCGCGCCCGGCGACATGTCAGGGTTCACAGATGCGCCGCATCGTCTCCGCCGCCATGGAGCTCGACGTGACCTCCGCCTCCGACCTCGTGATGGCCGTGACGGTCACGCCGCTGCCCGGCCTCGGCGTGGACGAGCAGCTCGCCGTCACCCTGGACGGCGTGCCCCTCGAGCTGGAGGAGCTGACCGAGGCGACGGGCACCCGCCTCCACCTGGCGCATGCGGACGTCGGCCGGGTCTCGATCCGCTATGACGCGACAGTCGAGGGCCAGGCGTCCCCCGCCCCCGTCGACGACCTCGACCTGATCGCCTACCGCCGACCCAGCCGCTACTGCGAGTCCGACCAGCTGCTGCCGACCGCGTACGCCGAGTTCTCGGGGCTGCACGGGAAGGAGCTGCTCGACTCCGTGTCCTCCTGGGTGGGCGCGCAGCTGCGCTACATCCCCGGCTCCAGCAAGCCGACCGACGGCGCGACCGAGACCCTCCTGGCCCGCCAGGGCGTCTGCCGCGACTACGCGCACCTCGTCGTGGCGCTGCTGCGGGCGCTCGACGTGCCGGCGCGGCTCGTCGCCGTGTACGCCCCGGGGCTCGACCCGATGGACTTCCACGCGGTCGCGGAGGCGTGGGTCGAGGGCGCCTGGCACGTCGTCGACGCGACCACGCTCGCGCCGAGGTCGTCGCTCCTGCGGATCGCCACCGGCCGTGACGCGGCCGACACCGCGTTCCTCACGACCATCGGCGGCTCCGTCGGCCTCCTGACCCTGCAGGTGACCGCGACGGTCGACGTGCTGCCGTTCGACGACGTCACGGAGCTGGTCCGACTGGGGTGAGCGTCCTCCGAGTGCCTCAGCCGGCGACGGCGGTCGTGGGGGTGCCGCTCGGAACGGGCGCCGCGGTCGCCGTCGGCGTGGGAGTCGTCTTCGGCCCGTAGCCGAGCGCGTCGAGCGCCGACGCCACGATCGTGGAGGCGTCGCCGGGCTCGAAGAAGCGGTTCGAGCGCACGAGCAGCCAGGTGCGACCGCGGAACACGTCCGCCTGGCCGACGTGGTCGACGATCTGGAAGTACGCCTCACCGCCGAAGGTCGGCACGGACTGGCTGCGCACGACGAGGTCGTTCTTCAACGAGGTCGAGTCCGCTCGGGACGGCTTCGCCACCGACACCTCGAGCAGGTCGCCCGCGCTGGTCGTCCAGTCGCAGGTGGTGCCGCTCAGATCCGAGAGCCGCGCGGAGGGGGTCCCGGCGGCCGGCGTCCAGCCCTTGACGGTGCGCAGGCCGGGATCGAGGGCACGTGCGACGGCGGTGGGCACGAGCGCGTGGCACCTGATGGACACCGGCGTCGCATCCGCGGCCACCTGGGTCGGCGGAGGCGTGGTCGGGGTCGGCACGGGTGTCGAGGCGGCAGCGGTCGGAGCGGCCGCCGACGCCCGCTCGGCGACGGGATTGGAGGTGCAGCCCACGAGCGTGCCGAGCGCCAGCATCGCGGTGACGAGTGCAGCCGCGCGTCGAATGATCGGCATGGGTACTCCCCGTCGCTCGTACCCCCGTCTGGGTGGCAGCCGTACCGTAGCAACGCGGCTCCCCGTGACCGTGGCGCCGCGTCGGCGCGGCGGAACCGGCGTGTCGGCCGCCGGTAGGCTGAACCACCATGAATCCGGCCGAGCTCCAGGTCGCCGTCGGCGAACTCGTGCGGTCGGCCGCCGCTCGTCGCGGTGCCGACCTGTCCCTGACCGACGTCGATGTCGTTCTGGAGCGTCCCCGCTCCCGCGAGCACGGCGACTGGGCCAGCACCGTCGCCATGCGCGTCGCGAAGCGCATCGGGGTCGCGCCGCGGGACCTCGCGCGGGAGCTGGCGACCGACCTCGGCGGGCTGCCGGGAGTCGCGGGCGTCACCGTCGCGGGTCCGGGTTTCATCAACATCACCCTCGAGGCGGCCAGTGCCGGCGCGCTCGCCGCCCGCATCGTCGCGGAGGGGGACGCGTACGGCCGCGGCACCTCCCTCGCCGGTCGCTCGGTGAACATGGAGTTCGTGTCGGCGAACCCGACCGGGCCGCTGCACCTTGCGCACACCCGCTGGGCAGCGCTCGGTGATGCGATCTCGCGTGTGCTCCGCGCCTCGGGAGCCACCGTCGTCGACGAGTACTACATCAACGACGCGGGCAGTCAGATGGACCATTTCGGCGAGAGCGTGCTCGCTGCAGCGAAGGGTCTTCCGACGCCCGAGGGCGGTTACCCGGGGCAGTACATCGCCGATCTCGCGGCAGCGCTGCTCGCCGAGGCCCCCGACGTCCTGAGCCTCCAGGACGAGGCCGCGCTCGCGCTGGCGAAGGACTTCGGCTACAAGCGGCAGCTGGAGGAGATCCAGCGGTCCCTCGACGACTTCAACGTCCACTTCGACGTGTGGTTCAGCGAACGCACCCTGCACGACGACAGCGACGGCCCCTCGATGATCGAGGTGGCGGTCGAGCGCCTCCGCGCCCAGGGACGCGTCTTCGAATCCGAGGGCGCGCTCTGGCTGCGGACGAGCGAGTTCGGCGACGACAAGGACCGCGTCCTGGTCCGGAGCACCGGCGAGACCACCTACTTCGCCGCCGACGCCGCCTACTACCTCGACAAGCGGGATCGTGGGTACGACGAGAAGGTCTACCTGCTCGGCGCGGACCATCACGGGTACATCGGCCGCCTGAAGGCACTCGCCGGCGCGGCGGGCGACGACCCGGACACGGTGTCCGTCCTGATCGGTCAGACGGTCAAGGTGAACGGCGCCCGGCTGTCGAAGCGTGCGGGCAACATCGTGGAGCTCGTCGACCTGCTCGAGTGGCTCGGTGCGGACTCCCTGCGCTACTGGCTCTCCCGGTATCCGGCCGACACCCCCCTCGATCTCGACGGCGAGCAGCTGAAGCGCCGCACGAACGACAACCCCGTCTACTACGTGCAGTACGCCCATGCCCGGACGCGCTCGGTGGCCCGGAAGGCGGAGGAGGCGGATGTGACGCGCGAGGTGGACCATGTCGACGCGTTCGATCCCGCCCTGCTCACGCACCCGACCGAGTCGGCGCTGCTCGGCGAGCTCGAGCAGTACCCGCGGATCGTCGAGCGGGCGGCGACGCTCCGCGAGCCCCACCGGGTCGCCAGGTACCTCGAGCAGCTCGCCGGCGCCTACCACCGCTGGTACGACAGCTGCCGCGTGATCCCGATCGCCGGCGAGCCGACGGAGGCCGTGCACCGCACGCGCCTCGTGCTGAACGACGCGGTCGCGCAGGTGCTGCGCAACGGCCTCGGACTGCTCGGGGTGTCCGCGCCGGAGCGCATGTGACCGACGCATCGCGTCCCGTCATCGGCGAGCGGCGCGACCCGCCGACGGTGCCGATCCCGGTGCAGGCAGCGGTTCGGCGCCGGAAGCGCGGGCGGCGGGCGCTGCTGATCGTCCCGGTCGTGCTGATCGTGCTGGCGATCCTCGGCGTCGTGGCGTTCGTGGTCGGCGACCGGATCTTCCGCGCGAACGCGGAGACCCAGATCGAGCAGAGCGTCTCCCAGAGCCTGCCCGCCGGAGTCACCGGCACGGTCGACGCCTCCATCGGCGGGGGATCCGCGCTGGTGCAGTGGCTGCACGGCTCGTTCGACGACGTGCGGCTCCACTCGAGAGGGCTGCAGGTCGCCGGCGCGCCCGCGAACGCCGTCGTGGACATCACCGGCCTGCCCGTGAACGGCGGGGCGGTGAAGACCGCGAACGCGACCTTCACCATCGGGCAGGCGGCGTTCGAGAACGTGCCGGCGCTGCGGAACGTCGGCGCGACGGCGCCGCAGCTCGGCACGGACTCGGTCTCGACGACGCTCTCGCGCACGGTGCTGGGGTTCACGCTGAAGATCGCCGTCGCGCTGAAGCCCTCGCTGACCGGCCAGACCGTGCACCTCCAGCCCACCTCCGCGACGCTGACGGCCGGCCCGGCAACGATCCCGGCGACGACGATCGTGCAGCAGCTGATCCCGGACGGCGTCTCGGTCTGCGCGGCGACCTACCTGCCGCGCGGCGTCGCCGTCACCGGGGTGCGGGTGAAGCCGGGCGAGGCCGTCGTCCGACTCTCGGCGAGGAACCTGAACCTCGAGACCCTCGACTCGGCGCGCACCGGCACCTGCGGCTGACGCGACCCTCCGGCAGCGCGGACTTGCCACTCGATGCCCTTTTTGCGCGCCGGGGAGGGCGTCCAGTGGCAAGTCCGCGCGGGAACGCGGCCGCGGAGGGGGTGCGGGGCGTTCGGTAGGATCCCGGAGGCTTCAGGGACCACGCCGGGTCCGCTCGCCCGACATCGATCGACCGACAAGCGTCACCGACGAGAGCCATCGCTGTGCCAACCCCGAACCCGCTCGCTCCCGCGCGACTCGCCGCAGCAGGCGACCCGCAGGCGCTGCCCGCCCACGTGTGGCCGTCGAGCGCGCGCCGCGACGGCGCCACCGGGGGCATCGAGATCGGCGGGGTCTCGTTGGCCGACCTGGTCGAGCGGCACGGCACGCCGCTCTACGTCCTCGACGAACAGGACGCGCGTGCCCGTGCCCGCCGCGTCGTCTCCGCGTTCCGCAGCGCTGCCGCACCGGCGACGGTGCACGTCTACTACGCCGCGAAGGCGTTCCTCTCCGCCGACGTCGCACGCTGGATGCGGGACGAGGGCCTCCGCATCGACGTCGCGACCGGCGGCGAGCTCGCCCTCGCGCTCGCTGCCGGCGTACCCGCCGCGACGCTCGGCATGCACGGCAACGACAAGTCCGACGACGAGCTGTCCACCGCGGTCGAGGCCGGCGTCGGCTCGATCGTGCTCGACTCCGCGGAGGAGGTCGGCAGGGTCGCCGACGCCGCCCGCCGGGCCGATGCGGTGCAGGCCGTCCGGCTCCGGGTGAACAGCGGCGTGCACGCCTCCACCCACGAGTACCTGGCCACAGCGCGCGAGGACCAGAAGTTCGGCGTCGCGCTGACCCAGGTGCCGGGCGTCGTCGCCGCCATCCGCGAGCGGCCCGAGCTGCGCCTCCTCGGCCTGCACAGCCACATCGGCTCCCAGATCGCCGGCATCGGCGGGTTCGCGGAGGCGGCCAGGCGGCTGCTCACCGTCCATCGCGCGCTGCTCGCCGGGGGAGACGTGCCCGAGCTGAACCTCGGCGGCGGCTTCGGGATCGCGTACACCGCCGACCAGGAGGGGGCCTCGATCGACCAGCTCGCGGTCGGCATCGTCGGCACCGTCGTCTCGACCTGCGCCGATCTGGGCATCGCCGTCCCCGCCCTCGCGATCGAGCCCGGCCGCTGGATCATCGGACCTGCCGGCGTCACCGTCTACACGGCGGGCACGGTCAAGGACGTCGAGCTGCAGACCGACGACGGCCCCGCGGTGCGCCGCTACGTGTCCGTCGACGGCGGCATGAGCGACAACGCCCGCACCGCGCTCTACGGCGCGGACTACGAGGTCCGGCTCGCGAACCGGGTCTCCGCGGCCGAGCCCGTGCTGGTCCGTGTCGTCGGCAAGCACTGCGAGTCGGGCGACGTCGTCGTCCAGGCGGACCTGCTGCCCGCCGACGCCGGCCGCGGCGACCTGCTCGCCGTGCCGGCCACCGGGGCGTACCACCACAGCCTCGCCAGCAACTACAACCTCGTCACCCGCCCGCCGGTGGTCGCGGTCGCCGACGGCGCCGAGCGGGTGCTCATCACCCGCGAGACCCTGACCGACCTGTTCGCCCGCGACGCGGGCCTCGCCCAGGAGGGCGCCCGATGACCCCTGGTGTGCTGCCCATCCGCGTCGCCGTGCTCGGCGCCGGCACCGTCGGCGCGGAGGTCGCCAACCAGCTGCTGACGCGAGCCGCCGACCTGGAGGCCCGGGTCGGCGCCCCGCTCGTGCTCGCCGGCATCGCGGTGCGGGACCTGCAGGCGCCCCGCCACCCGGCGCTGCCGAAGGAGCTGCTGACGACGGACGCGGAGAGCCTCGTGCTCGGCGCGCACATCGTCGTCGAGCTGATCGGCGGCGTCGAGCGCGCCCGCGAGCTCGTGCTGATGGCGCTGGAGAGCGGCGCCGACGTGGTCACCGGCAACAAGGCGCTGCTCGCCACGCACGGCGCCGAGCTGTTCTCCGCCGCCGAGCGGGTCGGCGCCCAGCTGAACTACGAGGCCGCCGTCGGCGGCGCGATCCCGATCATCCGGCCGCTCCGCGACAGCCTCGCGGGTGACGACGTCAAGCGGATCCTCGGCATCGTGAACGGCACGACGAACTTCATCCTCGACCGGATGGACGAGCACGACGACACGTTCGAGGAGGCGCTCGCCGAGGCGTCCCGCCGCGGCTACGCGGAGGCCGACCCGACCGGTGACGTGAGCGGCGCGGACGCGGCCCAGAAGGCCGCGCTCCTCGCCGGGCTCGCGTTCCACACGCACGTGCCCCTCGAGTCCGTCTCGGTCGAGGGCATCGAGCGGATCACGCCCGACCAGATCCGCGCCGGCCGGGAGACCGGCCACGTGGTGAAGCTCCTCGCGATCTGCGAGCGCGTCACCGCCGCCGACGGCACGGTCGGCGTGAGCGCCCGCGTGCATCCGGCGCTCCTGCCGCGCCGTCATCCGCTGGCCTCCGTCCGCGGCGCGAACAACGCGGTGTTCGTCGAGGCCGAGTTCGCGGGCTCCCTCATGTTCTACGGCGCCGGCGCAGGAGGCCCCGAGACCTCCTCCGCGGTGCTCGGCGACCTCGTGTCCGCGGCCAGGAGGCACGTGATCGGCGGGCCGGGGCTCGCCGCGCCGCCCTCCTCCGGGCTCCCGGTCCTCGATCCCGGGCTGGTCACGAGCCAGTATCAGATCTCGTTGACCGTGCGGGACGAGCCGGGCGTGCTCGCGCGCCTGGCGGGGATCGTGGCCGAGCGCGGCGTCTCGATCGAGACCGCGCAGCAGACGCGGGCCGGTGTCGGCGGCACCGCTACCCTGGTGATCGGCACGCACCGAGCGCCCGAAGCGGCGCTGGCGGCCGTCGTGACGGCCCTGGGCGATGCGCTCGAGGTCGCTGCGGTCGCCGGAGTGCTGCGTATCGAAGGCGAGTGAGGACCTCATGTCTGTGGTGACGCGTGTATCGCATCAGTGGCGCGGGGTCATCCGCGAGTACGCCGACCGGTTGGACGTCTCGGAGGCGACGCCGATCATCACGCTCGGTGAGGGCGGCACGCCGCTCATCGAAGCGCCGGCGCTGTCTCGCAGGACCGGTGCGAAGGTCTTCGTGAAGTACGAGGGCATGAACCCGACGGGAT
>NZ_CAXTHO010000072.1:0-14705 GCF_964244015.1 uncultured Amnibacterium sp.
GTACCGCGGATCACGCGGCTGCCGCGGCTGAGCCGGGTGCCGATCGCGACGTCGGAGTGACCGGACAGCAGCGGCGCGATCAGCGGCGACAGCCCGTCGAGGTCCGTGGAGAGGTCGACGTCGAGGTAGGCGACGACGCGGGCCGGGGACGCGCTCCACGCCGTCTTCAGCGCGTGCCCGCGCCCCTTCCGGTCGAGGTGCAGCGCGGCGACGCCGGGGAGCGTCTGCTCGAGGCCCCTCGCGACCGCGAAGGTCGCGTCGGTGCTCGCGTTGTCGACGATGGTCACCTGCCACGTCACGGTCAGGTGCTCGGACAGGTAGCGGTGGAGGCGCCACACGCTCTCCTGGAGCACGTGCGCCTCGTTGAAGACGGGGACGACGATCTCGACGTCGGGCGCGGACTGCGGATCGGGCATGCGGATCAGGGTGAGCGCGGGGCCTATGCCCCTCCTATGGCGACCCGATGGGTCGCTGCACCATTCGAGCGAACGGGCGCAGTTCCGTTGTGCAGGTGTTCTGAGCGTTCGATCTCGGAGTTGTGCCGACTGTGGACGGCCAGAACACGTTCACAACGCACCCCGGAACCGGGATACCTAGGCCGGCTGGGACTCGGATTCCTCCGCCTGCTGCTCGGATGCGAGGCGGGTGTACAGGCCGCCGAGGCGGAGCAGCTCGAGATGCGTGCCGCGCTCGACGACGCGGCCGGCGTCGATCACGAGGATCTCGTCCGAGTCGACGATCGTCGACAGCCGGTGCGCGATCGCGATGGTGGTGCGGCCCACGGAAGCCGCGTCGAGGGCCTCCTGCACCACGCGCTCGGACATCGAGTCCAGCGCGCTCGTCGCCTCGTCCAGGATCACGACCGGCGGGTTCTTCAGCAGCACCCGGGCGATCGCGATCCGCTGCTTCTCGCCGCCGGACAGCCGGTAGCCGCGCTCGCCGACAACGGTGTCGTACCCGTCGGGGAACCGCTCGATCGTGTCGTGCAGGTTCGCTCCGGCGGCCGCCGCGACGATCTCGTCGTCCGTGGCGTCCGGTTTGGCGTACCGGAGGTTCTCACCGATGGTCGCGTGGAAGAGGTAGGTCTCCTGGCTGACGATGCCGATCGTCGACAGCAGCGACTCCTGCCGCAGCTGCTTGACGTCGACCCCCGCGACCCGCACGACTCCGCTCGTGGCGTCGTAGAGCCGCGGTACCAGGTAGCCGACCGTCGTCTTCCCCGCGCCAGACGGCCCGACGAGCGCGACGGAGGCGCCCGGGGCGACGGTGAAGCTGACGTCGCGCAGGATCTGCACCGCGTCCTGCCCGGAACCGCCCGGGTAGGCGAACCCGACGTGGTCGAACTCGACACCCCCGAGACGCGCATCGGTCGGCACCGGAACGGCGTCCGGCGCGTCGGTGATCGCCGGGCGCAGGTCGAGGTACTCGAAGATCCGGGCGAACAGCGCGGAGGAGGTCTGCAGGTCGAGCGCGACCCGAAGCAGGCCCATCAGCGGCCAGGTCAGCCGCGCCTGCACCGTCGTGAAGGCGACGATCGTGCCTGCCGTGATGACCGAACCGTTGGCGAGCAGGAGACCGGCGGCGAGGTACACGAGCGCGGGGACGATCAGCAGGAAGATCTGGATGGTCGCGAAGAAGCCCTGCCCGGTCATCTCCTGCCGGATCTGCAGCTTCAGCTGCCGGTTGCTCTCCGCGGTGTACCGCTCGGTCTCCTGCCGCTGCCTCGTGAACGCCTTCGCGAGCAGGATGCCGGAGACCGAGAGCGCCTCCTGCGTGATCGCGGACAGCTCGGACAGCGACTCCTGCGTCGCGGTGGCGATCTTCGCGCGGCGCTGCCCCACGCTGCGCTGCACGAGCGCCAGCAGCGGCAGCAGCACGATGGCGATCAGGGCGAGCTGCCAGCTGAGCAGGAACATCGCCACGAACGCGGCGATCACGGTGACGGTGTTGCCGACGACGGACGAGACCGTGGACGAGAGCACGTTCGCCACACCGCCGACGTCGTTCGCCAGCCGGGACTGGATGACGCCGGTCCTGGTGCGGGTGAAGAAGCCGAGCTCCATCTCCTCCAGCCGCGAGAACAGCCGCTCCCGCAGCGAGGCGGTGACGCCGTTGCCGATCGTGGCGGTGAGGTAGGTCTGCCACACGCCGAGCAGCTGCGAGACCACCCAGATCAGGACCATCCCGCCGACGATCTCGGTGAGGCGCGGCAGGTTCGGCCCGCCGCCGGGGAAGAGCCCCTGGTCGAACGCCTGCTGCGTGAGCAGCGGCGGCGCGACGGTCAGCCCCGCCGTGATGAGGACCAGCCCGATCGTGAGCGCCAGCCGACCGCGGTAGGGCTCGAACAGCTCGCGGATCCGCCGCCCGAAATCGGGGATGCGCGGGGCTTTCGCGTTCTCGGCACGCGCCCGAGAGGCGTCCTGCCTCGACCCGCGCATCGCCTGCATGCTCACCGCTGAAGGCTACGGTCCACCGCCGACCCTCCTGCGCAGCGCGGTCCGGAACCTCTCGGAGCGCGGTCAGCCGGAGGTCGGGCCACTCGCAGACCTGCGCCCTACCGTCCGGGCATGAGCAACCCCAGCGGCACCGCCGACCTCTTCCAGAACGACACCACCGCGACCGGCAGGGACCTGGAGGGATCCGAGCCCGACAGGGACGCGGTCGTCGCCGCCGGCGCCTCGTCCGGCCCCGGCACCCAGGCCGACACCGCGTCCTCGACGAGCGCGGCCTCCGGAGCGGTCCGCGCAGCCGGCTCCCCCGCCGCCGTTCCGGTGCAGTCGACCGGCTCCTCCGGCTCGGGGCCCGCGGTCGACGCCGCCGCGCCGGCGACGCAGGAGCCGATCCCGGGAGCCGCCCAGGATGCGACCCCTCCGGTCGACGACTCCGCGATCTCGCACGTCTTCGATCAGACGAACGGCGTGATCGAGGGGCTCGAGGGCGACTCGGACGGAACCGCCGACACCGCCGCCGCTGGCGACACGGTCGGCGACCCGAGGCCGACCGGCGCCTGACGGCCGGGGTTCTGCGGTCATCTCCGACTGGTGCGGCCCGGATCGCACCCGCACCAGTCGGAAATCACCGCACCAGTGCGAGCGGGTCGCGGAGCCAGGCGGGGTCGCGGAGCCAGGCGGTGGCGTCGGCCGGTAGGACGCGGTCGTCGCCCACCGGAGCGCTGGCGACCAGGATCTCGCCCTCCGGCAGCCGCATGGTCGTGCCGAAGGTCGTGACCGAGCGCCACCCGCCCTCGCGGAGCACCTCGATGACGCCGTCTCGCTCGGCCCCGAACGAGACGCCATCCCCGACGCGCAGCTCGGCGCGGGCGGCGAGGGCGCTGCGGTACAGGTTCAGCGTCGAGTCCGGGTCCACGTCCTCGACGGCGACGGCGTAGTCGGCGAAGCATGCCGGCTGCGGGAGGTGGGATCCTCCTGCGCCGAACCCGAAGGAGGTGCCCTCGGCGGTCCACGGCAGGGGAACGCGAGCACCGTCCCGACCCTTCTCCGTGCGACCGGTGCGCTTCCAGATGGGGTCCGCGAGCGCGTCGAAGGGGATGTCCGCGACCTCGGGCAGCCCGAGCTCCTCGCCCTGGTAGAGGTAGGCGCTTCCCGGCAGCGCGAGCAGGAGGAGCACGGCCGCTCGGGCGCGAGCGAGCCCGGCGGCGCGATCCTCCACCGGCAGGGTGCCGTGAGTCATGAGCCAGGCGTTCAGGTCGACATCGCTCGGGAGCCCGAATCGGGTCGCGTGCCGCACGAGGTCGTGATTCGACAGCACCCACGTGGACGAGGCGCCTGCCGCCTCCGCCCGCGCGAGCGCGTTCTCGATGCTTCGGCGGAAGCGGGCGGCGTCCCAGGGCTCCGTGACGAGGTCGAACTCGAACGTCTGACCCAGCTCGTCCGGCCGTGCGTACAGCGGGAGACGCGATGGCGCCGCCCACGCTTCGGCGACCGCGCTCCTGGGCGGGTCGTACTCGTTCAGTACGGACCGCCAGCCGCGGAAGATCTCGTGCACCTCGTCGCGGTCGAACAGCACGTCCGAGCCGTCGTCCTTCAGGTCGTCGCGGTGGATCCGCGGGTAGCTCGGCAGCGGTTCGGTCAGGTCCTTGGCGAGCGCGTGCGCGACATCGACGCGGAAGCCGTCGACCCCTCGGTCCGCCCAGAATCGCAGGATGCCCAGGAACTCCTCCCGCACCTCCTGCGTGCTCCAGTCGAAGTCCGGCTGCTCGGGAGCGAACAGGTGCAGGTACCACTGGGCGCGCCGTCCTGAGCCACTCGACGGGTCCGGCACCCGCGTCCACGCGGAGCCGCCGAAGTGGCTGACCCAGTCCGAAGGAGGCAGCTCCCCGGCCTCGCCGAGGCCGTCGCGGAAGATGTAGCGGGCACGCTCCGGCGATCCGGGCGCGGCGGCGAGCGCCTCCTGGAACCAGCGGTGCCCCGAGCCGGAGTGGTTGGGCACGATGTCGACGACGATGCGGATGCCCGTGGCGTGCAGCGCGGCGACGAGCTCGTCGAACTGCGCCAGGTCGCCGAGCCGCGGATCGACGTCGCGGTAGTCGTCGACGTCGTAGCCGCCGTCCGCGAGGGCGGAGGGGTAGAAGGGGCTGAGCCAGACCGCATCGATACCGAGCCGGGCGAGGTACGGCACCCGGTCGATCAGACCGGCGAGATCGCCGATGCCGTCGCCGTTCCCGTCCGCGAAGCTGCGCGGGTACACCTGGTAGACGACGGCGGAACGCCACCAGTCCGGATCGGTCAGGTCGGGGTCGGTCCGGTCCGGGCTGCTGATCGGCACCGAAGAACACTACGCAGTCAGGATCCGGGTCCTGCTGCACGGGGAGGCCGTTCGGTACGGCGGAGCGGCTCATCCGTGCGACGCGCGCGCGCTTGATCGGGCCCGCCCGGACCGCGGACGATCATGGTCGTCATGTCCTCGGTGCTGCTCGCCGCGCTCCACGGGTCGGGCGCTGCGGCGAACCTGGAGCCGCTCATCCTCGAGCTGCATCGCAGGGGGCACGTCGTCCACGTGCTGACCGACCCGGCTGCAGCCGCGAGCATCGAGGCGCTCGGCGCGCGGTTCGTCGGCGTCCCCGATCCGATCTTCCCCTCCATGGACCAGAACGCGGCCTCCCCGCTCGCGCGGCTGCGTCGCCTCCGCCCCAACATGCGCACCACCTTCCTGGGTCCGATCCCCGGACAGTGGTCGGCGGTGCAGCGGGTGCTCGCCGAGACCCCGATCGACATCGTCCTGGCCGACGTGATGTTCCTCGGTGCCGGGATCCTCGCCACCGTCCCCCGCAGCGAACGGCCGCCGCTCGTCGCGCTCGGACTGGTGCCCCCGCCCGACCCCGACATCGACGTCGCGCCGTACGGCACGGGGTTCGCACCCCTTCCCGGTGTGGCCGGGCGGCTACGGAACATCCTGCTCGCGCGCTTCGTCGCACGTCCGATGCTCGGAGGACTGGACGACGAGTTCCGCGCACTGGTCCGCGCGCGCACCGGGTATGCCTTCACCGGCACGCTCTGGCAGCTCGCGGCGGCGGCGGACGTGTGGGCCCAGGCGACGGTGCCGCGCTTCGAGTACCCCCGGGCGAACCCGCCGTCGACCATGCGCCTGGTCGGCCCCCTGTCGCCGGCCGTGGTCACCGCTCCTCCCGAGTGGTGGGATCCCCGCTCCGAGCCGCCCGTCGTCGTCGTGCGCGCCGACGGGCGCCTCCCGCTCGAGCAGGTCGTCGTCCCGACGATCGAGGCCCTGCAGCACGGCGATTCGGTGACGATCGTCTCCGGTGCATCGCGGGGTGCCACGACGCGCGCCTACGGCCGGCCGCTGCCGGCGAACGTGCACTTCGAGCCCGTCGTCCCCTGGTCGAGGTTGATCCCGGGTCGAACGCTGTGCGTGAGCACCGGCGACTACGTGCACGTCCAGCACGCGCTGCGGAACGGCGTCCCGGTGATCGTGTGCGGCGCGTCGGAGCCTCAGCTCGAGACGAAGGCGCGCGTCCGCTGGTCCGGCGTCGGAGTGGACGTCTCCGAGGCGCACCCGACCAGCGCGATGATCGCCGATGCGATCGCGCAGGCCCGTGCCGATACCGGGATCCACCTGGCCGTCGCCCGGATCGCCGTGCAGATGAATCGCACGAATGCCGAGCAGGCCATCTGCGGCATCGTGGAGGAACTCGTGGACGGCCGAGGCGCAGCGCCGCTGCCCGACTGGTCGCGACCCACGAAGTCCGCGACCACGACCTGAGCGGCCCCAGCCGGGGCCGGTTTCGCGGATCAGGCCCGTTCCGGCGACACCCCGTCCCGGCGTCGCCGCCGTACGGGGTGTCGGGAACCGGGCCTGATCCGCGAAACGCGAGTGCTGACTACTTGAGGGTCACCGTGGCGCCGACTGCCTCGAGCTGCGCCTTGGCCTTCTCGGCGGTCTCCTTGTTCGCGCCCTCGAGCACGGGCTTCGGGGCGCCGTCGACCAGCGCCTTCGCCTCGCCGAGGCCGAGGGAGGTCAGCGCACGGACCTCCTTGATGACCTGGATCTTCTTGTCGCCGACCGCGTCGAGGATGACGTCGAAGGAGTCCTTCTCCTCGACCTCCTCGACCGGAGCGGCCGGGCCACCCGCAGTGGCGGCCGCGACCGGCGCGGCAGCGGTGACCTCGAAGATCTCCTCGAACTTCTTCACGAACTCGGACAGCTCGATGAGCGTGAGCTCCTTGAAGCCGTCGATGAGCTCGTCGGTGGTGAGCTTCGCCATGTCTATCTCCTACTGGTTATGGGGGTTGTGATGAGCGGTCCGCCTACGCGGCGACCTGCTCCTGCTTGTCACGAAGCGCGTCGACCGTGCGAACGGCCTTCGACAGCGGTGCGTTGACCACGTACGCAGCCCTCGTGAGCGTGGCCTTCATGGCACCTGCCGCCTTGGCGAGCAGGACCTCTCGGCTCTCGAGGTCGGCGAGGCGTGTGACCTCGGCGGCGGAGAGCGGCGCTCCGTCGAAGTAGCCGCTCTTCACCACGAGGAGGGGGTTCGCCTTGCTGAAGTCACGCAGCACCTTCGCGACGGCGACGGTGTCGCCGTGCACGAACGCGATCGCGGACGGACCGGCCAGCTCGTCGTCGAACGACGAGATGCCGGCGTTGTTCGCCGCGATCTTGGTCAGCGTGTTCTTCACCACGGAGAACGTGGCGTGCTCACGGATCTGTGAGCGCAGCGTCTTCAGCTGCGCGACCGTGAGACCGCGGTACTCGGTCAGCAGTGCGGCGTTCGAGCTGCGGAAACCCTCCGTCAGCTCGGCGACCGTCGCGTCCTTCGTCGCCATGGGTCTCCTTCCGTCTTCTTCAGACCGAAGGACCCGACTCGGGGGACCATGAGAAAGGCCCCGGGCGCAGGAGGCCACGGGGCTTCGACGGGCAGGGCCCGGCGATCTTCTGTGTTCCTGCGCTGGTCGCCGGGCTGGGCCCGGGCCTTCGGTTCCTGCGAGCAGGGACGACCGGCGGTCTTCGGTTCGCAGAGCACTGTACCGGACGACCAGCAGGGGCGCGGACCGTCGGTCCGCGCCCCTGCTGGTCGAGCCGCTCAGCGCACGGTGCGGTCCGTCCCCGCGATGTCGGTGTCGGTGTCGGTGTCGATCTCTTCGTGGGCGACTGTCTCGGTGACCTGCTGCTGTTCGGTGACGGTCTCGGTGGCGAGCTTGACCCGCTCCACCGGGACGGTCTCCTTCTGCACCACGGGACGCTCCTCGGTCAGGACGACCTCGTGCTCCTCCTCGCTCAGATCCGGTCCGCTCAGCGCATCGCCCCGGTTCGCGTCCGTGATGGGCTCCCGCTCGAGACGGACCTCCTCATGCGACACCGGAACGGTCACGGTCTGCTGCTCCGTCACGACATGCTTCCGCAGACGCACCCGCCCGGACTCGACCTGCTGCGTCCCCACCCGCAACCGCTCCTCCGAACGCGTGATCGCATCATCGGTGTTCGGACCCGACGTGTCATGCCCAACCGTGCCGTCGGTGTCCGTGAGCCCTGCCGTCGACGCCCGACCCTCGGTGCTGCCGTAGTACTCGTACAGCCGCTGCTGCTCGGCCGGGGACAGCTCGCCGTCCGGCTCGATCCTCGGCGCGTCCTTGACCTGATTCTTCGAGTACGCCACGTGCAGTGCGGCGCGGTCCCAGTCGGCACCGTCGAGCGGGACCAGGGTCTCGGAGGTCCCGAACAGACCGGACTTGACGCTCACCCAGACGGGGCGGTCGCTGTCCGAGTCGACGTAGACCTGGCCGATCGTGCCGATCTTGTCGTTGTCCTGGTCCACGGCGTCCGCGCCGATCAGGGCGTCGATGTCCTGCGTGGCGATCATGGTTCCCTCTCCCCTGCCGCGGTGTCTGGGCGGCAGTGGAGAGGAAACGCCGGCATCCTGACCACCGCGTGGCCGGGACCTCCCGTTCACGTGCGACGCGCCGGTGAACACGCCGTAGGGGAGGAGGATGCGGGCTGATTGTGCGGCGTGGCGGACACCGTCGACGGTCAGCGTGCAGGTGGCGAAAGCACCTCGGCGCAGACGCTCACCTGCGGCTTCCCGTCGACGTGGAACTCCTCGACGAGGCGCAGTCCGGACGGGCCGACCTCGATCCGAGACGACGCGGCGCCGGCGACCAGGGCACCGTCGCCGACGAGCGCGTGCACGAACGACACCGTGATCCGATCCCTGTCGCGGGTGCCGACGAAGCGGCCCTCCGACACCGTGTCGCCGGTGTAGTCGCCCCAGATCACGCCCGACGCCTCGTGATACCGGAATCGCGTCGGTGCATCCGGGTCCACCCGACTCGCGGTGGAGGACACCATGTCGAAGACCCGACCGTCCAGCCCGAACGGATCGACGGCGTCAGCGGGGTCGCGGGGCATCTCCGGATCAGGCCGGGATGAAGTTGAAGTGGTCGGGGTCCGGACCGGTGCGCTCGCCCTTGTCGAGCGCCGAGATGTCGCTCATGTCGGCATCGTTCAGCTCGAAGTCGAACAGGGCGAAGTTCTCCTCCACCCGCTCCTTCGTGACCGACTTCGGGAAGACGATATCGCCGCGCTGGACATGCCAGCGGAGCACCACCTGAGCCGGCGTCTGCTCGACGCGACGGGAGATCCGCTCGATCACCGGGTCGCCGAGGACCTTGCCCTGCGCGATCGGCGACCATGCCTCCGTGGCGATCCCGTGCTCGCTGTCGAACGCCCGCAGCGCGTCCTGCGTCAGGTAGGGGTGGACCTCGATCTGGTTGACCGCGGGGATCACCGTGGACTCCGCGAGCAGCCGGTTCAGGTGGTGCTGCTGGAAGTTGGAGACGCCGATCGCACGCACCTTCCCGCCCGCGTACGCCTCCTCCAGCGCCTTCCACGTCTCGACGAAGTCGCCGACTGCCGGCAGCGGCCAGTGGATGAGGAAGAGGTCGACGTAGTCGATGTCGAGCGCGCCGAGCGTCTGCTCGAACGCGGCGAGCGCGTCCTCGCGGGCGTGGAAGCCGTTGTTGAGCTTGCTCGTCACGAAGATCTCACCGCGGTCGATGCCGGACTCGCGGACGGCCTGGCCGACACCCTCCTCGTTCCCGTACATCTCGGCGGTGTCGATGTGGCGGTAGCCGACCTCGAGCGCGGTCAGCGTGGCGGCCCTCGTCTCCTCGGGCGGGATCTGGAACACCCCGAAGCCGAGCTGGGGGATCTCCACGCCGTTGTTGAGGGTGATCGTCGGGACGGATGCCGTCGTCGTCATGTCTCGACGGTACGTCGAACCCGCTGGACGACTCCGGGACGCCCGCCCGGGGCCTACCCCGCCTGAGCGACCGGATCCGGAGCGACGCGTGAGAGGTCCACCGTGATCGCCTCGTGGTCGGAGAGATCGTCGCCCGAGACGAGCACGCGGTCGATCCGGAACGCGGTGGGCACGAGGAAGTAGTCGTCGTTCTCGTCCGACGACGGGTGCGACCGGTACTGCGCGACGGTCGAGGTCAGCACCGCGTCCTGCCACAGCGCGGCGTGCTGCTCCAGGTGGTCGACGTTGAAGTCGCCGCCCAGGATCCGCTGCTCCTCCTTCTCCCGGAGGATCGTCAGCAGCTCGCCCAGGTTGTGCAGCGCGAAGTCGTCGCGGACGGACAGGTGCACGTTCGCGAGCGGCCACGTCCCGTCCTCGGCGGTCACATCGACGAGCTGCACGATGCGCTGATGCGGGTCTCCGGTCTCGTGCTGCAGCGCGAGGGTCTGGGTCGCCGCGAGCGGCAGCCGCGACAGCACGGCGAGGCCCTCGCGGTACACGGGGTGGGCGCGGCCGCGCTGCAGCCGCGTGATGGCCTCGTGCCGGAACGGCAGCGCGAGGTCGCGGTTCAGCAGCTCGACCGGCGAGAACGGCGAGACGTCGGGGAGGAACACGACCTCCTGGAACAGGATCACGTCGGGAGCGACGCCGCGGAGGTACTCGACGATCTGCGGCGAGCGCGCATCCCAGTCGAAGAACCCGCGCAGGTTCAAGGTCGTGATGCGCATCAGATCGCGCTCGGATCGTCCCAGCCGGCCTGCGGCGTGTCGGCGCGCTCGCGGAACACGTACTGCGACGGGAGCTTGCGCTCCGCGCTCGTCCAGTCGATCGCGGGACGCCGGCGCTCCTCCGGCAGGTAGCCGAGGCGGTAGACGGCCATCAGCTCGAGCTGGTCGGGCACGCCGAGCAGGGACACGATGCGGTCCCACTCCCCCGGCACCTCCATGGGGAAGGACACGAACTGGATGCCCATCCCGAGCTCGACGGTCGTCAGCCAGAGGTTCTCCATCGCGGCGCCCATGCTGAACAGCGAGTAGAAGGAGGAGAGCTCGCCCGGCCGGTACTCGGCCCGGTCCAGCATCACGCCGATCAGCAGCGGCGAGCCGGCGACGAGCTTCCGGTTCTCGCTCCCGAGGGTCTGCGGCACGCGGAGCGAGTTGATCAGCCGCTGCCCGCGCGGCGTGAACGCCTGGGACGTGAACGGGCGGAGGGGCGCCGGCAGCCGGTCGAACAGCATCCCGCTGCGGTGCCGGGCCATCTCGGCCTTCGAGAACCGGAAGTACGGCTTGTACCGCTCGAAGAAGGTGCCGTTGCTCATCGCCGTCGTCATGCTCGACCCGGAGATCTCCGCGATCGCGTCGATGGTCGCGCGGGACTCGATGAGCACGAACCGCCACGGCTGGCTGTTCAGCTGGCTCGGGGCGCGACCCGCGACCTCCATCAGGGTGCGCTGATGCTCCTCCGACACCGGGTCGGGCAGGAACGCGCCGTTCGTCGTGTGCCGGCGGCGGATCGCCTCGAGGAGCTGCATCAGTGCTTCCTCCCGCCGACGAGCAGCGCGCCGGCGTACCAGGGCGCTGCGGCGAGCCCCGTCACCGCGTGCGCGTCGTGGCCGATCCGCGGCAGCAGCGCGAGGGGCACGAGCGCGGGCGCGAGCAGCCAGCCCCTGGGCGAGCGCCGGACGAACGAGCCGGCGATCGCGGCGACGGTCAGCGTCGACGCGACGATGTAGAGCGCATGGTGCATCCACCGGTGCCGGCTCGTGTCGACGAGCCGCGTCTGCACGGCCGTGCCCAGCGCGACGTTCGCGAGGTAGGCGGACGCCGCTGCGGCGACGAGCGCGCGGGAGGTGGGCATGTGAGCATTCTCCGTTTTGTAGGAAGGGGGTTCCTACAAAACGGAGAATCTCTCGCGCGTAACACCAGCGCAATCCGGGTGGGGTGGGATGGGGGGATGGACCTGCCGACGATCGCCGAGGTGCGGCTGCCCGCATCGCGCGCGGATCTCGCGGCGCTGTCCGAGACCGTGATCCCGCTCGGCGGGGGGACCTGGTTGTTCTCCGAGCCCCAGAACCACCTCACGGGCCTCGTCGACCTGATGACGCTGGGCTGGACACCGTGGGAGCGGCGGACCGACGGCGGGCTCTCCGTCGCCGCCACCTGCACGATGGCGGAGCTGACGCGGATCCCCGCGACGGACGGCTGGTGGGCGCTGCCGCTCTTCCGGGAGTGCGCCGAGTCCCTCCTGCAGTCGTTCAAGGTCTGGAACACCGCCACCGTCGGCGGCAACATCGCGACGGCGCTCGCCGCCGGCGCGCTGATCGGCCTCGGCGGCGCCCTCGACGCGGAGCTGGTGATCTGGACGCCGGACGGTAGCGAGCGCCGTCAGCTCGTCGCGGACTTCGTCGTGGACCAGCGCGTGACGACGATCCAGCCGGGCGAGGTCGTGCGCTCGATCGAGTTCCCCGCAGCGGCGATGGCGGCGACGACCGCGTTCCGCCGGATCGCGCTCTCCCCGCTCGGCCGCGCGGGCACCGTGCTCGCCGCCCGAAGCGACCTCGACGGCGCAGTCGTCCTCTGCATCACGGGCGGCACGTCCCGACCCGAGGTGATCCGGTTCCCGGGCCTGCCGGAGGCGGAGGAGCTCGCTGCGGCCGTCGCCGCCGTGCCGACCTGGTTCACCGACGCGCACGGCGCCGCGGACTGGCGGCAGGGCGTCTCCGGCCTCCTCGCCGAGGAGATCCGGCAGGAGCTGGCACGCTCGGCGTCGACACGATCGGAGCGGACGCAGTGAGGTTCGAGGTCAACGGCGCGCCGATCGACGCCGAGCCCTTCCCCGGCCAGTGCCTCCGCACGCTGCTGCGGGAGACGGGCCACATCGACGTCAAGAAGGGCTGCGACGCGGGCGACTGCGGGGCCTGCGGGGTCCTGATCGACGGCGATCCCGTGCACTCCTGCATCATCCCCGCGCACCGCGTCGCCGGCCGGGCGGTCACGACCGTCGCGGGTCTGGGCACGCCGGACCGCCTCTCACCGGTGCAGCAGCACTTCGTCGACGCCGCGGGCTTCCAGTGCGGGTTCTGCACCGCGGGCATGGTCGTCACCGCGTCCACCGAGACGGTGCGCGCGGCGGACGAGGCGGACCTCCCGCGGCTGTTCAAGGGGAACCTCTGCCGGTGCACCGGCTACCGCAGCATCCGCGACGCCATCGCTGGCGTGGGCACCACGGAGGCGCGGGGCCTCGCCGGCGGGATCGGCCGCGCCGTGCGTGCTCCCGCGGCCGAGCGCATCGTCACCGGCCGCGAGCCCTACACGCTCGACCTCGCGACGACGGCGCTGACACACATCGCGGTACTGAAGAGCCCGCATGCCTCCGCGCGCATCCGTTCGATCGACGCCTCCGCCGCCCTCGCGCTGGACGGCGTGCTGACCGTGTTCACCCACCTCGACGCGCCGGACGTCCTGTACTCCACCGGGCGGCACCAGAACCGGCTCGAGGACCCGGACGACACGCTCGTGCTCGATGCGGTGATCCGGTTCGCCGGGCAGCGCGTCGCCGTCGTCGTCGCGGAGACGATCGGGATCGCGGAGGCGGCATGCCGAGCGATCGAGGTCGACTACGACGTCCTGCCCGCGGTGTTCGACCCCGACGCGGCGCGGCGGCCCGGCGCACCGCTGGTGCACGGCGAGAAGGACCCGGACGCGAGCCGCATCAGCGAGCCGCGCCGCAACGTCGTCGCGCAGAAGCACGGCGAGCTCGGCGACGTCGACGCCGCGCTGGCGGGCGCCGAGGTCGTGGTGTCCGGCACGTGGCAGACGGCGCGGGTGTCGCACGCGGCGCTCGAGACGCACGCGACCCGGGGCTGGCTCGACCCCGACGGGCGGCTGGTGCTGCGGACGAGCTCGCAGGTGCCGTACCTGGTGCACGCCGAGATCTGCCGCATCTTCGCGCTCGAGCCGGAGCACGTCCGCGTGTTCACCGCCCGCGTCGGCGGCGGCTTCGGCGGCAAGCAGGAGCTGCTGACCGAGGACCTCGTCGCCATGGCGGTGCTGCGCACCGGCCGGCCCGCGCAGTACGAGTTCACGCGCGAGGACGAGTTCACGATCGCCCCCCTCCGGCACCCGAAGCGCGTGCAGGTGACGCTCGGCGCGACGAGCGACGGCGTGCTCACGGCGATGGACGTCGACGTGCTGTCCGACACGGGCGCCTACGGCAACCACGGCCCAGGGGTCATGTTCCACGGCAGCCACGAGTCGCTCGCCGTCTACCGGACCCCGAACCGTCGCGTGAACGCCGAGGCCGTCTACACGAACAACCCGCCGTCCGGCGCATTCCGCGGCTACGGCCTGGGCCAGGTGATGTTCGGCGTCGAGTCGGCGATGGACGAGCTGGCGAGGCGCATCGGGATCAGCGGGTTCGAGCTGCGCCGCCGCAACGCGATCGCGCCGGGCGACCCGATCGTGGTCACCGAGGCCGACGAGGAGACGGACCTGCAGTACGGCGGGTACGGGCTGCCGGAGGCGCTCGAGCTCGCTGAGACGACACTCGCCGAGCCGGGCGAGCCGGCGCCCGAGGGTCCGGACTGGCGGATCGGCACCGGGATGGCGCTCGGGATGATCGCCACGATGCCGCCGCGCGGCCACTTCAGCGAGGTGCGCGTGCAGCTCGACCCCGACGGCGGCGCGACCCTCGAGGTCGGGACCGCCGAGTTCGGGAACGGCACCACGACCGTGCACGGGCAGATCGTCGCCGAGCTGCTGGCCATCCCGCCCGACCGCGTGCGGATCCGCTCCTCCGACACCGACGGGGCGAAGTACGACACGGGTGCGTTCGGATCGGCCGGCACGGTGGTCGCCGGCAAGGCGGTGCACCTGGCGGCGGTGGCGCTGCGGGACCTCGTGCTCGCGGCCGCCGGTCCGGGGGCGGTGCTGCA